>JABACA010000100.1 GCA_014237975.1 Mariniblastus sp.
ATATTCCCAAAGCACGGCAAACAGCCCTGTTTTCAGCGACCCTTCCCCAACCCATACGCGAGATTGCAAAAAAATACCTGGATCAACCAGCCAAAGTGACCATCAAACAGAAAACCATGACGGCGGATTCGATTCGGCATAGAGCCGTATTCGTATCGCCACGTGACAAGGTAGATCTGTTAATGCGTTTCCTGGAAGCTGAACAAGCCGATGGGACCATCGTTTTCACTCGGACAAAAGATACGACCACGGTGGTTGCCGAAAAATTGATTCGGGCTGGCTACAACGCCTTGGCCCTGAATGGGGATATGCCGCAGCGAAACCGTGAACGGGCCGTACAGCGCCTCAAGGCGGGACAGCTGGATATCCTGGTCGCGACCGACGTCGCCGCCCGGGGGCTGGATGTGTCGCGGGTCAGCCACGTCTTTAATTTTGATTTGCCGGACGGAAGTGAGTCTTACATTCATCGAGTGGGTCGAACCGGAAGAGCAGGGCGGCCCGGTGAGGCTATTATTTTCCTGACACAGTCTCAGCGCAGCAAGTTGCGGCTGATCGAAAAAACAACACGACAGAAAATTAAAATCGTCGATGCACCGTCCACCAACCAGATTAACGACACAAGAATCAAGCGGTTCAAGGATCAAATCAGTCAGGCGATTGCGGATGATAAATTAAATTTCTACTTGAAAGTGATCCGCGACTACGCCCTGGAAACCGAACAGCCAGCCGAAGTAATCGCGGCGGCCGTTATGCAAATCGGCCAGAATGGTCGCGACTTCCTGGTAAAAGACCGCCCGAAACGGGAACGCAATTCACGACAAACGGATACATCCCATGGTGGACCTAAGGACCATTCGAAATCCCGAGCTGGCAAGCCGAGTTCCGGCATGGCACGATACCGACTTGCAGTAGGCAAACGGGATGGCGTTCGTCCTGGCAATATTGTCGGAGCGGTTGCCAACGAAGCGGGAATCGAAGGAAATTCGATCGGGCCGATTCAAATCTATCAGTCCTACACCACGATTGATTTGCCGCAAAATCTCTCGACAGATGTCCAGGAAATACTTCGGGAAGCGTGGGTGTCGGGAAGGCAACTCAAAATGCGACCTGCTGGAGACGATGAATCCCGTCCGGAAAAATACCGGCCCCGCAAAAAGCGATACGGCGATAATAACAGGCGGGCTGAAAAATCTCACAAGCCAAGTAAACAAAAGTCTGGTTTCTCGGCCAACGCAAAAAATGAGTCTTCGAGCCAACGCAAAAAACGGGACAAGAAGAAAAAATACTCCAAGTCCCGTTAGTGCTCTATTGAATTAGCCGGCTTCCCAGTCGGCGCCATTCACCGAAGATTCCAACCACTACTTGCGACGCAACAACCAGACAAAATCGCCACTGGAGTTCGGGTTAGGTTGAAGCTTGCGCAATTCGCCCATGATATCCGATAGTTTGGTGGCTAACTCGGCTTGCTCCTTGGACTCAAGCAGCTCCTGTTGTTGCTCGTCCGTCTTGGCCGCTGCCATCATCGCCTGGTAGTCCTCCATCAGCGATGCCTGCTGCTCTTTCAGCGAGGCAACTTTCTCTTTCTCTTCTTGGGTGAGAACCTTCACATTCTCGTTCAGCCACTGGCTGCGGGCACCAACAATCAGGTCGAGGTCGCCGTCGCCGTCATAGTCGACCGGGTCAATGTGGTAGGACGATCCGGGCAAGGTTGGCCGCCCGTCGATCGAGGGAACCTGTTTGATAAACGCATTCGGTTTTCCCTTGAGTGGCTCGACCAGCGTAACCGAAGTGGCAAATTCGGGAGAGTCCTGTTTTCCCTTGTTGCGGTAGAGGAACACGCCTCCCTTGGATCCACCACAGAGGATATCGAACAAGCCATCACCATCCCAATCAACAACACGGGGCGCCGCCAATCCATCCTTGATCACCCCCGGTTCACCACCACTCATGACAGGCTGATTGACTTTTGCAAAACGGGCCTCACTGGCAGTCCCTTCGTTCATCCGGACAAACAGCCGACCACCGTAATAATCACCTAACAGCAAATCGAGATCGCCATCATGGTCCCAATCCACAGCCGCCACCGATGTGCAATGGCCTTCGGAACCGGCTCGGTCCGTGTCGTCCCACTTACTCTCATATTTATTCCAAAACGCCTGGATCAACACCGTCTCACCCGTTGAATCCAAAATCGCCTCGGGCTGGCCATAACCATCCTTGTTGCCGTGAATTAACTGGGGAACACCACTAAAACTGCCTACCAGAATATCTTTGTGTCCATCAGCATTCATGTCCACTAACTGTGAACTCATGCCGACACATCACCAGTTGGAAACTTTAATCGGCTGGCCGTCGGTCGATTCCAGCGGAACGTGCTTCGACCAAACTGGCTCCCCGGTCGCGGATTCGTTCTGGTTTTCATAGACGTTGAGGCTGCCAAAAATATCTCCCACAACCAACTCAACACGGCTGTCATTATCCACGTCAAACATGACGGGAGAGGGATACATTTGGCGTGCCTTGTTATTCAAGGGCAGCTCTCCGACCATGATCATCTCAGGAGCGTGAAACAGCTTGTTGTTGAATTCGACCCCGTCATTGTCAGTCGATGTTGTTTTGATTTCCGACAACGCTTGCTGAGCAAAGGCCGGCATCATCCAAGTGCAGCCGACACCCAAAACCAAGACCCACAAAAAGTTTCTGAATTGAACCGGCATAATTTATCTCTCTTCCTGAACATACTGACGTTAGCCTGCAAACAGCCCCGTTATATGGTACCGGATTCCAACTACGGTGTTTCAAAAAACCAGAGATCCGCAATGAAACCTGGCCTTTTCTGGCCCCTGGAAATATAAGCGCGTCCTCAACACTACTCTCCGCTCGCGCTGCCTAAGCCCCTAAGCTGTAAACTGCCAATGATTTAGCCTGCAAACTCATTTCCTGATATACTTCGGTGGACCTGCGTGTTAGTGACTGCACGCTGATTGATTAGCGCATTAAAATAGCAAAAAAAATGGCAATTCGATCGATTTCGAATGTCGCCAATGCACCTCTGTTTGCGTGTAAAGCTAGAATCGTTCCTCGAACCAAAAAACTCTCTCAAGAAAGTAGTGGCCCAACCAATGTTTCGATATTCCATTCGCACGTCTGCCTATATGGTTGCCACCTGCCTGTCTGTGAGCTTTTTATTCACGATTTCTGCACAAGCTCAGCGACCGAAGGGCGGACCCAATGCGCCGGAAAAAAAACTGGTAGACAAATTTGACGCCGACGGCGACGGATTGCTAAACACGGCCGAGCGATCTGAAGCTCGCAAATCAATGGAACAACAAGGAAATCAACGACCACGGCGCCGTTCCAGACGGCAGATGACCGAAGGCAAACCAGGGCCACAGATATCTACATCGGATGTAAAGAATCATCCAGAGGCCAAACTCTATGACCGTCAGGTCTTGAGAACCTTGTTTCTCGAATTCGAAAATGAAGACTGGGAAAAGGAACTAGAGGCTTTTAAGTCGACCGATGTAGAAGTCCCGGCCACAATGACCGTCGACGGGAAGGTCTATCCGAATGTGGGTGTGAGCTTTCGCGGAGCCTCATCCTACTTCAGCATCCCGGCCGGACTGAAACGTTCATTCAATCTATCCGTCGACATGATGGACGATGATCAGCGACTCTATGGTTATAAGACATTGAACCTGTTGAATTTCAATGGCGATGCTTCTTTGATGAGCTCAGTGCTTTACTCCATCATTGCCGGTGAGAAAATCCCAACACCCAAAGTCAATTTCGTGAAAGTCGTGATTAACGGAGAAAGCTGGGGCCTCTACGCGAGCTCGCAACAATTCAATAAGGTGTTCGTTAAAGAGCATTACGACACATCCAAGGGCGCTCGCTGGAAAGTCAGTGGCAGCCCCCAAGGTGACGGCGGTTTGAGATACCTGGGTGACGACGTCGAACCGTACCGACAACGGTTTGAAATCAAGTCAAAAGACCAAGCAGAATCCTGGAAGGACTTAATTAATCTGTGCAAAGTTCTCAATGAAACGCCCGACGATCAGTTGAAAGAAAAACTGGAGCCCATTCTGAACGTCGAAGGAGCTCTTTGGTTTTTGGCGGTTGACGTCGCGCTGGCCAACAGTGACGGATATTGGACGCGGGCCAGTGATTACAGCATTTACCAGGATACCGACGGCAAGTTTCACATTCTGCCTCATGATATGAATGAAGCGTTCAAGATGCGTCACGGACGAGGAGGGCCAGGTGGGCCGCCGCCAGGTGGGCCGCCGCCAGGTGGACCGGGCGGACCTCCTCAGGACGGACGGGGCGGACCTCCTCAGGACGGACGGGGCGGACCTCCTCAGGACGGACGGGGCGGACCTCCTCGCTTTTTGGGTGGTCCACCGCGCGGTGGTGGTGGTGGCGGTGGTCCGACGCTTGATCCAATGATTGGACTGACCGACGATCGCATGCCACTTCGTAGTCGCCTACTCAATGTTCCCGAATATCAGCAGCAGTACCTGGAGAACCTACGAGACATCGCGCAAATGCTGGAGTGGGAAAACCTTGGTCCTCAGGTGGCGCAAATGCGAGACCTGATCGAGTCCGAGGTCGACCTGGACACGCGGAAATTATCAACCATCGAAGCATTTCGCGCGGCGACTGATCAGAAAGCCGGCCCCGAATCGCAAGGTTTAAAGGCATTTGCCGACCAGCGATCAGCGTTCCTGTTAAACCATGAAAAAGTGAAATCGGTAAGTTCTGAAACCGACAAATAGAAACGACTACGACCGATCAACTCGCCAGGGGGCTGCTAGGACAAAATGCCTGGCACCACCTGGCCGTGGACGTCGGTTAACCGGTACTGCCGGCCTTGGTATCGATACGTCAGTTTTTCGTGATTGATCCCGCACAAGTGCAACAAGGTCGCTTGCATGTCATGAACGTGGACGGGGTCTTTTACGATGTTCCAGCCAAACTCATCCGTTTCACCGTAAACGGTACCGGGGCGAATCCCGGCCCCGGCCAACCACCAACTGTAGGCTTTGCCAAAATGGTCCCTGCCTGTTGGTTTTTTGGGGTCGCCGCTGCGGTACTGACCAAACGGAGTCCGCCCGAATTCTCCACCCCACACGACGAGTGTATCGTCCAGCATTCCCCGTTCTTTCAAATCTTGCACGACGGCTGCTGAAGGTCCCTCGGTATCGACACATTGTTGTTCCAACTGGGTAAACAGGTTGTTGTGCTGATCCCAACCGGAGTGCATCAATTGGACAAAACGAACCCCCCGCTCCAGCAACCGGCGGCCAATCAAACAATTGTTGGCGTACGTTCCCTTGTTCAGGGCATTGGGACCATATCGATCCAGAGTAGCTTTGGACTCATCAGAAAAATCAACCAGCTCCGGAACACTGGTCTGCATCCGAAACGCCATTTCATATTGTGCAATTCGCGTGTCAATTTCCGGGTCGCCATAATCCTTCAAATGATCTGCATTCATTTTTGCCAAATCATCGAGCAAGGCTCGCCGGGCTTGGCGACTGACACCTGAGGGATTGGCCAGGTAGGGAACCAGATCTCCCGAGTTACGAAATCTCACACCTTGGTAACGACTCGGCAGAAATCCACTGCCCCAGTAATAATCAAAAAACAGCTGGCCACACGTTTTACCTTTGTCACTGGATGTCATGACCACAAAGGTCGGCAGATTTTCGGTTTCGCTGCCCAGGCCGTAGGACAGCCAAGCACCCATGCTGGGTCGGCCAGGGACCTGGGAGCCGGTCATGAACAGGGTCACCCCGGGCGCATGATTAACGGCTTCGGTATGTAGACTCCGCACCAAGCAGATGTCATCGGCCAAGGCTCCCACGTTGGGCAACATCTGACTCATCCTGGTGCCGCATTCGCCATACGCTTGATGAGGCTTGATGGCGGGAACACAAGGCCATTTTGCGTAACCGGATGACATGGTGGACAGGCGGGTCGAGCCACGAACTGAATCCGGAATATCCTCTCCCGACATTTTCGCCAGGGTTGGCTTCTCATCGAACAGGTCCACGTGGGATGGCCCGCCACCTTGCCAAAACACGATCACCCGCTTTGCTTTGGCAGCATGATGCGGCAATCCTGGCAACCCGGACATAAGGTTCTGCGGACGATCGTCCGTTAAACCAAAAGTACGGACCGGGTTTAACAATGAACTGAGAGCCGCCACACCGATTCCGCAGGCGGACCTGCCGAACAGTTGTCGCCGGTTTACCCTTTCGACATTCTCTCGATGTAATTCGTGATTCATGACCTGTCCACCTTCGGTTCCATTAATCGTCCCTCACTCCCGTGTTAGAGCTTCATCCAGATTCAAGATGCCGAGACAAACGGCTGACAAGGCAGCCGTTTCAACAGGATCCAGCGCCTCATCGAACTTGGACTCGCCAATGGTCAATAATTGCATTGCCGATTCCGGGTCCTTGGAATAAATTTCAAGTTGTCGACGATAGGCAGCCACCAACCTCGCCAGCTCCTGTTCGCTAGGATCTCGTGACAACACCTGCTGGAAAGCTGCCGTCAACCGACCGATTTCCACCAACCTCGCCAGCTCGTTTTCGCCAGGTTTTCGTGACAACGCCTGCTGGAAAGCTGCCGTCATCCGTGGTTCAACCTGAAGATCCTGTCCCATCAAACTCTGAGCCATGTTGCGCGCGGCTTCCACCCACGTCGGATCATTCAACGTGGTCAGCGCGTGCAACGGGGTGCTGGTCGGCGTGGCTCGAACACGACAAGCTTGACGGTTGGAAGCATCAAACATATTGGCTGGACCGACCGTTCTGCGCCAAAATGTATAAAGACTGCGACGGTACAGGTCGTCTCCCGAAGAAGCCGGGTAGGTAAAATCGCGTTCCTTCGTAATGGCTAATGGTTCCCACACGTTATCGGGTTGATACGGGTACACGGGAGCCCCACCGATGGTATCGACCAATAACCCGGCAGAGGACAGCGCCCAATCCCGCAAGACCGTTGCAGGCATACGGAAGCGACTGGCGCGGGCATACAGCCTGTTTTCCGGGTCCTGCTGCCGATGCTGTTCGGACATCCGGCTGGATTGTCGGTACGTCGCGCTAGTCACAATCAGTCGATGCAACTTTTTCATGCTCCAACCTGTCTCACGGAACTCAACCGCCAACCAATCCAGCAACTCTTTATGAATCGGGTATTCACTCTGAACGCCCAAATCTTCCGTCGTTTTGACGATACCCATTCCAAAAAAGTACTGCCACATCCGGTTGACCTGCACACGGGCCGTCAGTGGATGATCGTCGGAAACCAACCATTGGGCGAAACCGAGTCGATTGGCTGGCGCCCCTTCGGGCATCGGCAGCAAGAACCCGGGCGTGGCAAACGTGACGGGGTCAGTGGGTTGCAAGTATTGCCCACGATCGAGGATGCTGGTCTTCCGCGGCTTGGCGTCACTCATCACCATCACCTTGGGAACCTTGTCGGCACGGTAAGCCGACAACTGACCCTGGATCGTATCGGGGACTTTCAGTTGAGGAATCTCGTTTTTTAGACCGGGTTGAACTTTTTGATCAAAGTACTTCCTGAAACCTGCCTCCAGTTCTTTTTTCTCTTTCTCGTTCCGTTCTCCGGCCGGCTTGGCCAACACCGTTCGAACCGGTTCGCTCAACGATTGACGAAACGGATCGTCAGGCTGAAACCCGGCTTTCCAACCGGCATAGGCCGCATCGACTAACGGTTTGGCAGCCGCGCGGGCCTCGGCCAATTTCGATTCGAACTCGACAATCGCTGCCTGGTTCTGTTCGGTAGGTACCTCGATAAACGGGGCGGCCACCCGGATCCGGCTTGACTGGTATTGCGGCGTGCCCGTTTCAGGCACCCGGTTGAACGCATCCATCAAACTGTAGTAATCCCGCTGCGTGACCGGATCGTATTTGTGGTCGTGACATTGGGCACAGGCCATGGTCAGCCCGAGCCAGGTAGTCGAGGTGGTGTCGATCCGATCGAACATGTTGACGAACCGCTGTTCCTCTGCAATCGCACCCCCTTCGCCATTGAGCATATGATTTCGATTGAATCCACTCGCAATTTTTTGATCGGTCGTCGCCTCGGGCAGCAAGTCACCAGCCAGTTGCCATATCGTAAATTGATCAAATGGCAAATCATCATTCAAAGCGCGAACCACCCAATCTCGCCAGACCCACTGAAAAGTATCGCCATCCTGTTGAAATCCATTACTGTCCGAGTACCGCGCCGCATCGAGCCAGGGCAGGGCCAGCCGTTCCCCGTAATGCGGACTCGCCAGCAAACGGTCGACCAGTTTTTCGTAGGCTTGAGGGTCCGTGTCTGTCACGAATTGCTGGACCTCATCGGACGTCGGTGGCAGGCCGGTCAGGTCAATCGACAATCGTCGAATGAGCTTGTTTCGATCCGCCTCGGGCGAAGGCTCCAGGCCACTCGATTCCAGTTTGGCCAGAACAAATGAATCGATCGGGTTGCGAATCCAATCTGATCGCTTGACCGCCGGTGGCTGCGGACGCTCGGGCGTTTCAAACGCCCAGTGCTGCTGGTACGGTGCTCCCTGCTCGACCCACCGCTTGAGTAAACCGCGTTGCCGATCCGTTAAACTTCGATTCGAATCGGGTGGCGGCATCAGCAGGTCAGCATCGTCCGAATGCGTCCGTTCAATCAAGGGACTGCTGGCCGGATCACCCGGTACAATCGATTCACTCTCCAGGGCCGACTCGCGCTGGTCGAGTCGTAAGCTGGCCTGTCGCTGTTTTTCATCCTGGCCGTGACAAAAAAAACAATTCTCCGACAGGATCGGCCGTATGTCCCGGTTGAAATTAATCTCCTCATCCGCCGTCGCAGGGGAACCTGAACACGTCAACCAGACGGCCCATCCGAGCGCCATGATCCTGATCAAAGTTTTTCGGTCCGCAGACATGTCGCATTGCTCAAACAACTGGAGATAACCTTGATACCATCATAATTGATCCGTTTTGGTTCTCGTAACCATCTAGTAAAGTAAATTTGCCGTTTAAACAGCAGGCGGTAAACGGCAGATCTTACCGGGTGGCCCAATCATGGACGGTCGGGCATCAGCTTGCTTAACACGGGGTGATTTTCCCTGAAATTACATTAGATACCGGCCCTTCCTGAAAGAACAGCTTTTTTCGAAAACTGAATTTTGACTACGGTAACCTTCTGTCCACGATCGCATAAACCGGTATGCTATGGACTTGGGCGTTTTGATCCGCCCCTGGTGACACGAAACAGGTTCCAAGAATCAAACCGAGGCCGTCGATGATCGAAAAACTAGAGAGTAAATCAGACAATGTTGTAGGATTCAAGATTTCAGGAAAACTGCACCACGACGACTATCAAACGATGGTCCCGGCATTCGATGCCGTCATCGAGAAAGCGGGCAAAGTCCGGGTCCTCTGTTGGTTCGACGATTTCCATGGCTGGGATATGCACGCCATGTGGGACGACACGGTATTGGCCACGACGCACTGCGGCAAGATCGAACGAATCGCCATCGTGGGTGATAAGAGCTGGGAAAAGTGGATGGCCACTTTTTGCAAGCCATTTCAACCGCTATCCAAGATCAAACACTTCGATTCTGCAGAACTCGATGCCGCCTGGAGTTGGCTCGACGAAGAATAGATCAACCGCGCGAGGAGAGTCACTGTCGACTCTCCTCCATCTGGCGGTTTCTAATAGGCGACGTTCAGACCGAGCGTCAGCGATTGGGCCGAAACGCGCTGTGAAATCGTGGTTCCCGGCACCTCGAAATTATTGGGGAGCACCAGCGGTCCCGCCGAGCCCCATTCCGGGAAGTAATTGTAGGCCACACTCAGTCCCAAGCATGAATTGCACATCAAGGTTCCCCCAAAGGTTACACCGTGGCGGTAACCCAGATCGGAACCAAGGTTAAAGAACGCGCTTTCATCCGGAATCAACTTGCTGCAGTACACGTAACCGGCCGAACCGTAACATTTCTGGGACAACCGGGCCCGTGCACCAACATGTGCTGAAATGACACTTTTCCAACCCAGTCCGCTGACCTTACCATCCGCTTCAAACTGAGCCGGGTCGCCAAAACCTTCGGTGTTGTTGTAATCGGTAAATCGCAAATCAGTGGTCAATAACAAGTCGCGGTTGGGTCGAAAACCGGTGCCCAACGTGACTACCATCGGCAAATCAAAATTGACCTTATCGACCGGCGGCCGACCTGGTTGCGGGGTAACTTGGTAACGGAATGTCTCCATCCAGGTTGGCGTTTTGATACAGGCCCCAAACGACCAGCAACGATCGGGTGTGTAATACAGGCCGAGCTGGGCGCCCCCGCCAAAATGGTAGCGGGTACCATTGCCCGAGGGATATTTGCCATTGGTGGGTCTGGCAAAAAAGTTTGTGTTCAGTGAAAGTCGGCCCATGGCCAGGGTAGGACCTAACGCGATGGCCAATCGATCGCTCAGCCGCAGCGAGAAAACCATCGGGATCTGGTAAAATACGGCCTCTCCCTGGACGCGGCCTAGGGATCCGAGCAAAGGGTTGGTGGGATCCGCTGGAAAGTTGGAAGAAAAGCCAGCCACTCCCAACATGCCGACGCCCAGTTTGACGTTCGGATTTCTCAGCTGGTAGACCCAAGCCGCAGTGGGTACGGGCGAAACTCCGTTTTCAGCCGACATCGTGTAAGTGGTTGATCCCACCCCGGCAAAAGTCGAATCGATCTGGTAGTCGCTATAAAGTCCCTCGAAACCAATGCCCACCTCGTTGCCCAGCCCACTGATCGTGGCCGGGTTCCAGGCCATTGAACCGATCGACTCGACGGCCGCCCCGGCGGTGGCACCTCCCATCGACCGATTGACAGCGCCGGTGGCCGGCAGGAAAACGCCCTGTCCGGTCGCCATGGAAACGAACAGGAAGGCAGCCGACAGTGGGACCAGAGAACGAAACAGGTAAACAGAAATACTCATATGCTCAACCCACAAACGGAAGCTCAACATAACGGCCTGGGAAAACGGATACGTCCTCCAGAATCAGACAGGAATCGACCCTCATCGTTAACCTCGTCAAACCGGGAGGGATAATTCAGTTATTCTGAACAGAGTTGTTGCACGGATTACAGAAGGATTGAACATTCCGTAAACTTTACCGGTTGGGCTGTCCAGGAGACGAGAGTCTCGGGTTCGGCGCGTTTTGCTAGCGGGTGAAAATCGTGGGCAGCCAGATCATTTGGCTCGACGGACGGGTGTCGGGTAGGTCGCCAAAATCGCCTGCAAACGGCTCAATACGTCAGGCCGATCGGCCGCCAAGTTTTTTTGTTCCAGCGGGTCGGACTGGTAATCATACAATTCCCATTCCGATTTCGACACGGGACCCCCGATCCGGTTCCACTCGACCAGGCGGTAGCGATCGGTGCGAATCGCCCGTCCCATTTTTCGTTTGGGATAACAATGGTAGGCATGATCCCGTACCCGCGCCTCGGGTGACTTCAAAACAGGAACCAGGCTGACACCGTCGATCGGTTGCGGTCCGGCAGGCGCAGGCAACCCGGCCAGTTCGGCCAGCGTCGGGTAGAGATCGACACTGGTTGCCAATTGCCGGGTGGCCGTATCGGGTCGAGTCACCCCGGGAGCAACGACCAGCAGCGGTATTCGATTGGCCTGCTCGTAGTTGGTATGCTTGGTCCAGATCCCCAAATCACCCAGGTGAAAACCGTGATCACCCCACAGGACAATGACCGTATCTTCGGCCAGCCCGAGCCGATCCACTGCGCCAATCAACTTGCCAATCTGCGCGTCGACGTAACTCGCACTGGCGTAGTAACCATGGATTAACTTTCGCTTCAAATCAGCGTCGATGGGATGGTCGGTGGGAACCGGTTTGTAGTTGTTGATTTCACCGCCCCGTTTGCCGGCTACCTGGGGCGCACCGGAGGGTAGTTCTTCGAATTGGGGCATCGGCAACTTGTCTGGATCGTGCAGGTCCCAATATTTCTTGGGAACACTAAACGGCAAATGGGGTCGTGCAAAGCCGACAACCATGAAGAATGGAGTCTTTTCCGATTCGCGTCGTTGGGCCGCCTGCTCCAGTCGCCGTACGGCTTCATCCGCCACACGACCGTCGGCATACTGGTCGTCCTCGGCAACCGGTGACTCAAACGCGGCACCGCGTGGCAGCGAGCGAATCTCACCCAACATCTGGTTGGTAAAGTAGGCCTCTTCGCGGGTCAACTGACCGCCCTCGGTACTCTCCGGCACAAGGTACTCGATCACTTTTTCGCCAAAATGAGGGACGCTAAACGATTGGGGATCTCCCAAGTTTCCATGGCCCACATGAAACACCTTGCCGAGCGACTCCGTTCGGTAACCATGGTCGGCAAAATGTTGTGGCATCGTTTTGGCATTGGGCAGTGCTTTGCGCAAATGATTTCCCAAGCCGTATAGCCCGGTCGACGTCGAATGCGATCCCAACATCAAGGTAAATCGCGAAGGTGCACAGACGGCCTGGTTGCAATACGCCAGGTCAAACCGCATGCCCCGCCCGGCCAATTCGTCGATGTGGGGTGTTTTGGCTGCCGGGTCACCATAGCAACCGAGTGTCGGTTTCAAGTCATCGACCAGGATCAACAAGACGTTGCTGGGTGATTGGGTCTCGTCCGGCAGGCCGGCAGAAGCTACCTGGACCGCGGCGACCAGAAACGTTACCGCAAAACAGGCCGTGCAAACCACCCAATCCCATTTCCGCAATTCGAATTTCATGTCAATCAACATTCCAGGCATAGGTTGGCAAAGGGATATGGCAAGTTTGACTGCCATCCAATCGAAACTCCTGATTGGGAGCTTCGTAGCCATCATTATAGCCGGTTATGTCCGCTCGACCGAGTCCGCCCCAGTCGATGAACGGGCGGTTGTGGAAACCAGTCAGATTCGGGTTAAAATGCAGCCCGGACTGGCGAGCCGTTCAGGTTCCGAGTTGGAATTTCAATCATTCACCGAACCACACTGGAATTGACGTGCACAAATCAAAAACCAAATTTGGTTTCCTGAAAACAACCGGAATCGGCGGGGTACTGTTTCTGCTGCCACTGATAATTCTGGGCGCATTGATTGGGCAAGTTGTCCCGATCGTCTGGACCATCGCTGAAATCCTGAGTGACCTGATCCCGGTCCCGATTCAAACGCCGGAAGGAATCACGCTACTGGTCAGTGCCTCGGTGCTTGTGCTATTGCTGATCTGCTTTGCGGCAGGGATTGTCGCGCGGCGTTCGTTCGGAAGACGGATTTCGGCCACCTTCGAAAAAAACCTGACGATGCTGTTTCCTCGCTACGCCATCTTCAAAGATCAAATTGCGGGAACGTTAGGCGGTGACAAGGACCACCCCATGAAGCCCGTGATGGTTCGATTCATTGATTCGTTCCAGGTCGCCTTCGAAGTCGATCGTTCGAAACAAGGTTTTGTGACATTGTTTTTGCCAGGCTCGCCCGATCCTTGGTCGGGGCGGATCGTGATGGTTGAATCGGATCGAATTCAAGCTCTGAACCTGCAATTCGCAGAAACCGTTTCCATCTTCGAAAAACTGGGCCGTGAATCGATGCCGCTCTACGAGGAGTATCTATCAAAGGACGATGGAAAATAGTCGCTCCCACCCGTTGCTGGCCAAACGGTTAAGCGCCCTGCTGATCAGCGTCCGGTTTGTCGTCTTCTGCCTCGGTCGATTTTTCGGACTGCGGAGCATCGCTGGCCTCGGACACTTCTGGCTCGTCGGGCGAGTCGGATTCATCAGGCTCCGTCTCATCAGACGTCGACGGATCATCCTGTCCAGGTTCTGGATCGGACGAACTCGCCTGACCAAGTTCACCGAGACGCCGAAACACGACGAAGAAAACAGGGACAAAAAACACCGAGGAAAGTGTGGCGGCAATCATCCCGCCCACGACCGCGTTACCCACCGCCTGACGGCTGGCCGCGCCTGCGCCGGCTGAAACCAGCAGTGGCAGGAAGCCCAAAATCGCAGAAAACGCCGTCATTAAAATGGCTCGGAAACGAAGCTGGGCCGCCTTGGTGGCCGCATCCCGTATCGACAGGCCGCCCCGCCGCAAATCACTGGCAAATTCAACAATCAGGATCGCATTCTTGCTGGCCAAAGCAATTAACAACACGACACCGATCTGTGTATAGGTGTTGTTGTCTCCACCCCGCAGGAGCAGCATGACGACGACTCCCAACACGGCCAGCGGTACCACGGCAATGACCGCAGCCGGCATGGCCCAACTTTCGTATTGCGCGGCAAGTACGAGAAAGACAGCCACGATGGCCAACAAAAAGATGAGTCCCTGACCACCCGTCTGTTGTTCCTGGTAGGACATCCCGGTCCAGGCCGTCTGGAACGTTCTCGGCAACGTCTCTTTTGCCAGCTGGTCCATGATTTCCAAGGCCTGCCCCGAGCTTGTACCCGGCGCGGCAGATCCATTGACGGCCGCGCTGGGATACATCTGGTAACGCTGAATGACCGCTGGGCCAAACGTATTTTCAATGCTGAGCAACGAGCTTAACGGTACAATGGCCCCGCTCCGACTTCTGACATCCAGGTTAAGAACGTCATCCTCCTTGGCCCGGAACTGGCCAGCCGCCTGGATCCTAACCTGATACGTTCGACCGTTGTGGTTAAAGTCATTGACATAGGTCGATCCTAAATAAGCCTGCAAGGTGGCAAACACCGAACTCAAAGGAACGTCCTTGGCTTTCACCTGCGTACGATCAATGTTGACGAACAGCTGCGGTTCATTGGCCCGAAAGGTCGTATTCAACTGGCTCAGGCCCGGCTGGGAGTCGGCCTGTTCAACCAACGATTGAGCCGCATTCTGCAATGCTTCGTAGCCGGCATTGCCGACATCTTCGACTTGCATCTGGAAACCGCCGGCGGCGCCCAGTCCATCAATCGGTGGAGGAACAAAGGGAAACACGATCGCTTCCTGGACGTCATTGAACTGGGCAACCAGGTTCATAAGAATCCCCCGGATTCTCAATTCCTTGGTATCGCGATCACCCCACGGCTCAAACATGACCGCCACGAAACCGATATTGGAACCGGAACTGCCACTGAGCAGTGAAAATCCTGAAACGGAAACACAATCCGCAACACCAGGGGTCTGTTGACACATCGATGTAACCCGGTTCATCACGGCGTCGGTGCGCTGTTTCGATGCGGCGACCGGCAGCTGCACATTCACGAACACGTAACCCTGGTCTTCCTGGGGGATAAAACCGGTAGGCAATTTCTGGAACTGCCAACCGGTCAAAACAATCAGACCACCAAATACAACCAGGGCTAAGAAGATGACCCGGACCATGGACCGCACAATGCCCATGTAAATGTCCGTCGTCCAGTCAAACATCCTGTTAAACCAGCGAAAGAAAAAGAACGTGCTTTTCTTGGGGGCCCGTAAAACAATCCCGCACAAAGCGGGACTCAAGGTCAGGGCGTTCAGCGTACTGATCAGCACGGCAGCGGAGATCGTTAATGCAAATTGCCGGAACAGCTGCCCCGTGATTCCGGCAATAAACGCCGTCGGCACAAAAACAGCCAGCAATACCAGGGTGGTCGCAATGATGGGACCCGTCATCTCGTTCATCGCCTTGATGGTCGCTTCTTTCGGGTTCAAACCGTCGGCAAGGTGACGCGAAGCATTCTCCACCACCACGATCGCGTCATCGACAACCACCCCGATCGCCAACACGATCCCAAACAGTGACAACATATTCAGCGAGAACCCCATCCCGGCCATGATCGCAAACGTGCCAACCAACGATACGGGAATGGCAATGACCGGCACAATCGTCGCCCGCCAGTCCTGCAGGAAGATGAAAATCACAAAGATCACCAAAATGACTGCAATGATGATGGTCACATAGACTTCTTCGATCGCGGCCTCGACAAACCGCGTCGTGTCAAAGGCGATGTCGTATCGCAAATCGGGCGGCCAATCACCTCGACCTTTCTTCAATTCATTCATTTTGGCCTGAACCGTTTCAGCCACCGAAAGCGCATTGGCACCTGGCAGTTGGTAGATCGCTATCGTGGCACACGGCTTGCCGTTGAACTTGGATGAAATGGTGTAGTCCTTCGCACCCTGCTCCACACCCTGATGCTGAACACCTTCATAAATACTGGGATCGGCAACCAGGTCCTTGACTTGCACAATCTGACCCTGGCTGCCCGTGCGGACAATGATATTGCCAAATTCCTCCGGCGTGTCCAACCGCC
>JABACA010000101.1 GCA_014237975.1 Mariniblastus sp.
AGGTGATGCTGCCAACTTCACCATGGAATCGCAGCTGGTCTTTGGGCAAGATTTTGTCTTGGTCAGGGAAGTGGTTAGGCGATCCGATCTGGATCCTTGGAGGGTGTTGCGGGAGGATGTCTGACGCGTCGTTGGTGGCTGCTGCCTGGTTGGTCGGCGATTTTAATGGTCGGCGATTTTAAGCTCAGATGAGAAAGTCGAAAGCAGCCCCCCCTTATGGACCATTACCAGCGGGACCATTGCCAGCGGGACCATTACCAGCGATGCAAACGATAAGTGCGCAAAAAAACACCGGTTGGCTGTTGCCGGCCAACCGGTGCATCACAAGGAGACACACACCTCTTGTGTCGCAATGAATAGTATGCATCACACGATATCGAGACTAGTGTTGAATTTCACCCTCGGTAAAAAATTATGAGTTCTCAACGGCTGGATAATCAATTACCGGCTCTACCCCATCAAGGAAACTAGCCAACGATCGGGCTCGGTAAGGTTGTTGTAATTTTCTGACAGCTTTAGATTCGATCTGCCGGACACGTTCGCGGGTGACCGAAAATATCTTGCCGACTTCTTCCAAGGTATAGGAATATCCGTCGGCCAAACCATACCTCAATCGGAGAATCTCGCGTTCTCGGTAGTTCAAGTGTTCCATCGCTTCTTCGATACGGTTCTTGAGCGCCTCTTGATTGGTATCGTAAAGCGGGTCAACATCACGATGATCTTCAACAAATTCGCCAAAGTAACTGTCGTCATGATCGCCCACCGGTTGATCCAGCGAGAGAGGCTGCCGGGCCATTTTCATGATGATGCGGGTATCATCCAGAGACAGATTTGCTCGGGTTGCCGTTTCATCAGCCGATGGCTCACGTCCCAGTTCCTGAACAAGTTCACGCATGACATTACGGACTTTGCTCATCGTATCGATCATGTGAACCGGCACGCGAATGGTTCGGCTTTGGTCGGCAATGGCTCGTGTGATGGCCTGGCGAATCCACCACGTTGCATACGTCGAAAACTTGTAACCTCGTTGGTGTTCAAACTTGTCGACGGCACGCATCAGGCCCGTATTGCCTTCCTGAATAAGGTCCAGGAAACTTAGTCCCCGGTTGCGGTACTTTTTAGCAATCGACACGACTAAGCGGAGGTTGCCGGCCGACAAGATTCTCTTGGCAGCATCTTGTCGTTGTCGTAACTTCTTGACTTTTATAACCCGGCGATCCAGTGTCGCGGGTGTTTCGTAAGTCTGCATGATCAAGTAATGCAACTCGGCACGGATTTCTTCGTAATTCCGCGATCCGGCGAAACCCGTTTCTTCGGCGATCGGCAACATCTGATAAAGTTGCTGCATTCGCTCATTGATTTCACAAAGTTGCAGGAACAACGGTTGCAGTCGACTAAAACGAAGGTTTAGCTCTTCCACCAATATGACGCACTTGTTGCGCCGTCGCGCCAGTCTTCGCCAGGCGATTCGACGTTCTGCCAAGTTGTTCTTACTGTCAATGACGAACCTGAAATCCGTTTTGTTCAGATCTAACAGGTGTTTGAGGGTTTTCAAATTGGGGACCAATCGAAGCATGATCCTTTGTTTCTCGGCCTTGTTGGTAACCGATACTTCGATCGTACGGTCTAATCGCAATTTTCCCGCCAGCACCTGTTGCAGTGACTCGTAGGCGCCTCGCAACATAAAATCGGTTGCCAACATGTTGTTGCGGAAAAAAAGACGTGTCAGTTCAATCTTCTTGGCGGCGGAAAGTTCCTCATCGCGGGATAGCAATGGAATGCGACCCATTTGCATCAGGTACATGCGCACCGGATCGTCAATGGTGTCCTCTTTGACTTGGCTGGTTGCCAGTTTCTCGTCTTGGTCCACGCCGGTAGCGGAAGTCTCTACTTGTGATGGGAGATCGGCATCGGCAGCGCGTTTTTTCTTGGCTCGTGGCATTAGATCCTCGGTGTGTATCTTGGATGTGCTTGGTTGAGATGTGTGTTTCGATCCACATTAAGCAGTTTGAATGCCACCCGGGGACAAAAATCTTACGATAGACGTAAGCTGTTTAATTCCATAGGGTTGCGTCAAAATGAATGAAGCACTGTGGAGTGTGAGTGTTGCTTCAAATCAACACACTGTTTGCCTAAATAAGACAATTTGTTCCAAAAAAGGAACCTGATTCCCAACCAAGATCTGACTACCTGGGCGAGAATTTTGTTGAATCAACGAGGTCTTGGTAATACAAAAGCCTTGGATCAATTCGAATAGATTATGAATCTGGTACTAATTCTGGCTCGTAGAATGGCTTAGAATTAGGCTTCGGTTTCTAAACGAATCAACTAAAAGCTCTTGAGTCTAGACTGAATAATAGATGGCAGAAGATTATTACAAAGCGCTCGGCGTGTCTCGAAACGCATCGGAGGAAGAGATCCAGAAGGCTTACCGTAAGTTAGCTCTCAAATTTCACCCCGATGTTCATGCCAATAAAACGGAGAAAGAAAAGGAGGAAGCGAAACAGAAGTTTCAGCAAATTCAACACGCCTATGACGTATTAAATGACGCCGAAAAGCGGAAAATGTACGATCAGTTTGGAGCCAATTTCGAACAGATGGGGGCCGCTGGCAATCCGTTCCAGGGAGGCGGCACACCCTTTGGTCAGATGGACATGGACTTCAGTCAAATTTTTGGCGGAGCAGGTGGACAGCAAGGTTCGCCGGCAGGATTTGAAGAGATCCTGCGGCAATTTAGTGCCGGCGGACAGGCCGGCGGACAGCCCGGCGGCCGAGCGCGGCAACGGGGAGAACCGCGACCCGTTTCCGGCCAAAACATGGAGCATGCAATCACGGTTCCGTTTCATGTAGCCGTTCTTGGTGGAGAGCATGTTGTCTCGCTTCGGAAGCAGGATGGTACAACGGATTCAATCACCGTGAAAATTCCCGCAGGAATCGAGTCAGGAAAAAAAATCCGACTTCGGGGGCAAGGTCAGCCTGGTGCCTATGGTGGCTCTCCTGGTGATCTGCTCATCAAGGTCAATGTTACCAAGCACCCGGTCTACATCCGTAGCGGACTCAATTTGAATGTCGAATTGCCAATTACCGTGGTGGAAGCCGTTGACGGAGCAAAAATTGATTTGCCAACACCCCATGGAACGGTAACGGTTACCGTTCCAGCGGGAACCAGCAGTGGGAAAACATTACGTCTCAAAGGAATGGGGATTAAGACAAGCCGATCATCGGGTGATTTACTGGCTGAAATTCAAATACACATTCCCCATCAAATATCAGAATCGGATCGGGAGAAAATCAACGGACTTGGTAGCGCGTGGAGTGAATTGTCAGTTCGGCAAGAATTAAAGTGGTAAGCCAACTCGGAATGCGTGGTAATGGATGGGTTTAGGAACAAGAGGTTTGTCAATTTTGGCAAAGTGCCTGCAATGAACCAGCAGACTGAAAATCGATCATTCCCTGACCAGCGTTTCCGGTTCGCAAAAGCGTTTCGGCTTCGCTATCAGCCTGAATTTGACCGCGTGCATGAATCGGACCACTACGTTGCCGATCAGATGTTGGTGGTCAAAGCGGTTTTCAACGGAACGGACGTTACACGATTGGGCCTGTCGGTCAATCGTCGTGTTGGCTGTGCGGTTGTCAGAAACAAGTGGAAGCGGACGATACGGGAAGTTTTCCGCTTACACCGTTCCCAATTGTCGACGGGCCTCGACTTGGTCGTCCGCCCGAGACGTGGGGCAACTTGCGACTATCACCGGATTGCCAAGTCGTTACCCAGACTGGTTGAACGATTGAATCGGAAGGTTCAGCAGGGAGATCGCGTCGACAATCAAAACGGTTAATTGACGGGGGCCAACTTCGGGCCTTCCAATTCGTTCCAGTGATTTTGCCAATCAAGACGGTTTTTTCCATGCGGCCCTTACTTAAATTCTTCTATCGTTTGCCCGGCCTGATTCTGATCAAGTTGGTCCGGCTGTACCAGATTTTTTTGAGTCCCATTATGGGGCAACAGTGCCGGTTTTCGCCTACCTGTAGCGCCTACTTTATCGAGGCGGTTGAGAAACACGGTGCCATTGTTGGGTCGGCCAAAGGTTTGTGGAGAATTTGCCGTTGCAACCCATTCAACCCAGGTGGGCATGATGCTCCATGAAGACGGCACGGCGGGTTGAGTTGCCTGCCATGTGGCTTGCTGCCCACGGGTGTTGCATTATCGAATCAGCCGGTTGGCAATTTTCCTGCCGGTGACACTCATGGGTAAATCGCGAAGTTCAGCCGGGGAAACCCAGCACGACTCGCGCCTTGGTTGCTTGAGTCGTCCACGGACCGACCGTGTTTGGTAACAATCCAGGGTGATGCGAAATCGCGTTACGGCGTGACGGATGCGGTGATCCAGGGACACGATGGTCGTTTCAAGTCCATAGTCCTGTTGCAGTTGTCGTTGTAAGATTCGGCACGGTTGCAGTTTTTTGTCGGCGGAATCATCCAGGCAATAACGGGGGAAATCCCAAAGACCGGCCCATCGCTCACCTGGCAAGCACTTTCGCACCAGGAATTTTTGGTTGCGAGAAACGAGTACTACCGCTTCGGTAGTGTCCTGGTAGCTCGTTTTTTTGCCGCGCACTGGAATTTCGTCTTGCCTACCTCGAACGAATGTCGGGCAGTAGGATTTGACGGGACAGTGGTTGCAATCCGGCGCATTCGGAGTGCAAACCAACGCGCCCAACTCCATGAGTGCCTGGTTGAAATCACCGGGGCGATTGCGTGGTAACAAGGTTTCGGCAAATTTCCATAACCACGTCTGGTTAATGCTGGAACGAGGGTCGGACTGCAGCAGTAGCAGACGGGCATACAATCGAATGGTGTTACCCTCAAGAATCGGTAGCCGAACGTCATCGGCGATCGAGAGGATTGCGCCAGCCGTATACCGTCCGATACCAGGCAGCTGAATGGCAGCATCGTAATCCGTCGGGAAACGGCCTTGGTGAGATTTCATGATTTCTTGTGCTGCCGCATGCATCTGCCGAGCGCGGCGATAATACCCCAGTCCTTCCCATTGTTTGAGAACATCATCAACATCGGCTTTGGCCAATACCTTAACGTTGGGGAATCGCCGGATGAAACGGCGGTAGTAATCGATGACCGTCTTGACCTGGGTCTGCTGAAGCATGATTTCACTGACCCAAATACGATACCGACTCTTGTTTCGCCGCCATGGTAAATCGCGTTGGTTCAGATCGAACCATTTCAGCAGTTTTTTTCGAAATGAGGATCGCAATTCAATGCAATGGGCAGCGGGGAATTGATCAATCAGTTCTGGCATTAAACTCAATCCTGGTCGGGATATCGTATCGAGAACAGGGCGACGGCCCGCAAGTTGTGTTTTGGGTTGGTTACCAGGTCGAACCGTCGGTAGTGGATTGCCCAGGCGGCCCTAATCCGAGGTAACAAAGTTGACCAGGCGATCGGGTACCGCGATGACCTTGCGAATCTGTTTGCCTTCCAGCAACTCGCTCACGCGCTGGTTGGAACGGGCTGCCTCTTCAAGTTGTGCTTTCCCCAAACCTCGCGGAACACTGATCCGGGCTCGTACTTTGCCTTTGAGTTGGACGGGAATCTCAACGCTTTGTTCCACGATCAAGGACTCGTCAAATGCTGGCCAAGCTTCATAGGCCAACGTTTGTTGATTTCCCAGGCGAAACCAAAGTTCCTCACTCAAGTGGGGCGCGAACGGCGAAAGGACCAACAGGAATGGCTCAATAACCGCGCGAGGCCGATCTGATTCCTTGGTGAAAAAGTTGACAAACTCCATCATCCTTGCGATCGCAGTATTAAAACTGAGGGAATCGATATCCTGTGTCACAGCCTTGATGGTCTTGTGCAATACCCTCAACTGATCCTTGCTCGGTTCACCTTGGCTAATCGCCGTGTTCAATTCAAATTCTTCATCCCGGTCGTTGATGACCATTCGCCAGACCCGATCCAGGAAATTGCGCACGCCGCTAACGCCTGCCATGCTCCAAGGTTTGGATTGTTCCAGGGGTCCCATGAACATCTCGTATAGTCGTAACGCATCCGCACCGTAATCCGCCACGACTTCATCCGGGTTGACCACGTTGCCTCGAGCTTTGGACATCTTGTGCGCACGTGAATCAATTCGAATCTCGGGGGCAGATTTCAGGACGAAGACATCACCCTGTTTTTCCGTTTGGTCGGAATCCAGCTTGACGATCTGCAAAAGTGATCCGTCTGATTTGGAGACCGGCTGCCGTTCTTCGTTGGTTTCTACCTCTGCCGAACTGACCCATTGCTCGTTGGAGTTGCGATAACCCGTGAATTCCATTTCACCGAGAATCATTCCCTGGTTGACCAGCTGTCCGAAGGGTTCAGGACAGGAAACATGGCCCCGGTCATAAAGTACCTTGTGCCAGAAACGGGAATACAGCAGGTGCAGCACTGCATGTTCGGCACCGCCGATATACAGGTCAACCGGCATCCACTGTCGTTCCAGTTCCGGATCAATAAAGGCGTGTTCGTTGCGGGGATCAATAAAACGCAGGTAGTACCAACAGGATCCGGCCCATTGGGGCATCGTGTTGGTTTCACGTTTGTATTTGCGACCGTCAATGACCGGGTAAAGCCACTCGTCATCCGCTTTTTCAAGAGGTGGTTCCGGCCGGCCGTGAGGTTTGTAATCTTCGATTAACGGCAAGTCGACCGGCAGCTCTGATGGATCAACTGCGCAAATGGCACCAGTTTTGTTTCCCTGTTCATCCAGTTCATGAAGAATGGGAAACGGTTCGCCCCAAAACCGTTGACGACTGAACAGCCAGTCCCTGAGTTTGTAATTGACGGCTTCGCGACCCCAACCTGCCGCGTTGATGTCAGCGATGATTTGTTGTTTGAAGTTGTCTGTTGTTAAACCGTCGTACACGCCCGAATTAATGGCTGAACCGGAGCCGGTGTAACACGCTTTTCCCTCGATGACGCTTTGCACATCAACGTCCGATGATTACGATGGTTGGTAAACCGGGATGATCGGCAAGTTGAATGTCTCGGCAAACTGGAAGTCCCGAGTGTCATGAGCCGGGACAGCCATGATTGCACCGGTCCCGTAGCTGACTAAAACATAATCGGCAATCCAGATCGGTATCGGTTGTTCATTTATCGGGTTAATCGCGTAGCTGCCCGTGAAAACACCGGTCTTTTTTGTCTTGTCATCCTGCCGATCGCGGTCACTTTTGAAAGCTGCCTCCGAGCAGTATTTTTTTACAGCTGCGGCCTGGTCTTCGGTCGTCAACTTGTCGACCAGTGGGTGTTCCGGGGCAATGACCATGTAAGTTGCCCCGAACAGCGTATCCGGCCTGGTGGTGTAAACCCGTATTTCGCTGTCCGTTGCTTTGCGAAGAAAATCACCGGCAGCCCGGTCCTGTTTCCATTGGCTGAAGTCTTCTTCCTGGCCGACAAAAAAATCGATTTCCGCACCCGTACTTCGGCCAATCCAATCTCTTTGCAGTTTCTTGATGCCATCGGGCCAATTCAGTTCTTCCAGATCATCGCCCAAACGATCGGCATACGCCGTGATGCGTAACATCCATTGCCGCAACGGGATTCTCTGGACCGGGTGGTTACCCCGTTCGGAACGACCATCAATGACTTCTTCGTTTGCCAGAACGGTGCCGAGTGCCGGACACCAGTTGACCAAGGCATCAGATTGATAAGCCAAACGGTGCTCATCACGATATGCGGCCACCGCGCTGGGGCCGTCTGCATCCACGGATGCTGGAATGGGCAATTCTGAGATCGGGCGGCCCTGTTTGAGGTCTTCATCGAACCAGGTATCAAACAACACCAGAAATATCCACTGAGTCCAGCGAAAATACTCGACATCCGTGGTCGCCAATTCGCGATCCCAGTCGTAGCTGAAACCGAGCATTTTTAATTGGCGGCGAAAGGTGGATATATTGGCCTCCGTGGATTCGCGTGGGGGAGTATTGGTTTTAATTGCATATTCTTCAGCAGGTAAACCAAAGGCATCGTAGCCCATCGGGTGCAGAACCGACTTGCCACGCATTCGGCTATAGCGCGCGACAATATCCGTCGCGGTGTAACCTTCGGGATGCCCGACATGCAACCCCGAACCGCTTGGATAAGGAAACATGTCCAGGATGTAGACCTTTTCCATCTCCACGGTATCCGGAGTTCGAAAGGTTTTGTTTTCGTCCCAATAACGCTGCCACCGAGGCTCTATTTCTGCTGGGTTGTATCGTGGCACCTAAAAAAATCCTTGTAATTTCAAGCTCAAGTATTGAGGGACGGTCAATCAGGAATCACCCTGATGGTCCTGTTTGCAAACCGGATATCTTACCAAAATTGCCCTCCTCTGGGCATGAGTCGAAGCCGAGTCAACCGAAAGTGGGCGGCTAGTTGTGGGAGACGTCGAATGATGCGATTTCCAACTTTGTTAGTAGGTTTTTCCGGTGCGATTGAGTAAACTTGGAATTCTTGAAACACCTACCTTGTAGATTGGCCAATGGCCGTTCTGCTGCCGATCGGTTGATTCGACCGTCTCGTCAATCCTGGTAGGATTTTTTTCATCTGCTTCGGGTTTAAAGTCCATTGATTCGTAGACGCTCCAAATATCTATTGACAGAAGATCAGCGCGAGCAGATGCGGGTTGCTTCCAAGTTCAATGCGCAAGTCATGGATTATGTCCGGCCTTATATACAGCCGGGGATCTCAACTGGAAAAATAGATCGCTTCGTTCACGAGTTCACACTGGATCACGGCCACACTCCGGCCTGCTTGGGATATCCAGGTGATAAATTTCCTTTCCCCAAGAGCTGCTGTATCAGCGTCAACGACGTGATTTGCCATGGAATCCCCGGTGAGTACGAACTTCAACCGGGAGACATTGCCAACGTTGACTTGACCTCCATTGTGAATGGGTGGCATGGAGACCAGTCGGAGACGTTCTTGATTGGCGATGTCGAGACGAATGCCAAGGATGTAACCCAGTGCGCCTTTGACTGTTTATACCTGGCGATCGAAGCCGTTCAGCCTGGTTGCCTGATTTCAACTATCGGCGATGCCATTGTGGGTTATGTTCAACAAGAGTTTCCAGATTTTGGGGTAGTGGATAAGTACATTGGTCATGGTATCGGACAGAAGTTTCATCAACCCCCCAATATTCCGCACGTCGCCACCCGGCAATCCCGTCAAGAGCGGTTGTATCCCGGGATGTGTTTTACGATCGAGCCCATGATCAATGGTGGATCCTCCAAGACAATGTGTGACAAGTCGGATGGTTGGACAGTGCGAACGACCGATGGAGAAGTTTCTGCACAGTTTGAACATACGGTGCTAATGACAGAAACGGGCCCCGAAATCATGACGTTGACACAGACCGGGCCACAGGCCGGGTTTCGGTTCTAGAGAGCCTGGATCGCCTGTTGGTTGTTTCGATGGGCCCCTGAGAGTCAGCAAAAGTACTGCTCGGTAAACAAATGGAACCGCTTTCTGCCTAGTGATAGCACTTTCAGCCGGTTTCGTATTGTTTGCTCATCTTGATTCCGCTACAAACCCCCAGCTTGAGTCTTTCTTCCGGCTTTCGGAAAAGTATTTGGCGAACCAAATCGCAGGATTCCAAGTACGTATGCGCTTGTTAACAGTCACCATCTCGACGTTGATTCTGAGTCTTTTAGCGGGACCTGTTGGAACGTGCGCACAGGACTTACAACCACTTCCCTACGAAGCCACTGTCCTGGTTGATGGGGTAAATGTCTATTCCGGCCCTGGCAAGCTCCACTATCCAACCGATCAGTTGGCGCGGGGTACCGCGGTGGAAGTGTATCGGCATGATCCGGGCGGCTGGTGTGCCATACGTCCGATTGTCGGTAGCTTTAGCATGGTTCCCGAGGAATCGGTCGAAATGGTCACGAACGACGTGGCACGAATCACCCAGGACGGTGTCAAGGCATGGGTGGGAACACGGTTGGGAAACGTCGATGAGCCGATGTGGCAGGTTCGATTGAATAAGGGCGAACAGGTTGAAATCCTGGGGCAGCTCGATTCGGCAACACCGGGCGGCGAGTCGGTAAATTGGTATCAGATATCTCCCCCGTCGGGTGAATTTCGATGGGTTCAGATTTCAGACATTGAGTATACAAAAGGGATGAACCAGGGTCCGGCAGACGTCCTGAATTCCGCCGCTGGCAATTTTCAGGGGCAAGGTACGTTCGGATCGTCTCGGATAAATTCGGTGATTGAATCTGCCGACTTCTGGAAAAATCAGACCCAGACCGTCGGCAATGCTCCTCAATCCTCGGGGACTCAACGGCGCATGAATTCCCGACCGGGCTCAGTCCAGAAGTTGAGGGGTTCTAATTCAGGTTGGCGGCGTGCCAGTCAACCGATGCGAGCAGCCAATCATAGTAGTACACCAGATCTTTCATCGGCCGGTCCGTCAACCACGTTTCAAACGCCAGCAAACAATACCGGGCAGTCGGTCAAGTCACCGGTGGGCAGCGACTCATTTTCTGCTGGACTGCCAGAACGATATGCGGATAGCCGTTTCGCTGATGTCAAAACACTACCCGTTATGCCGTCGTTAGATGGAACTGGCAGGCGGGGCACGAATCTTGCTGCCGATTCCAAGACGCCGATGATGGCCACGATCGGTGATCTGTCGCAACGACTTACGGGCCTGGAGCTGGCACTTACTCTGGAAATGCTGAATCCGCCGGCTAGCTGGCAGTTGTTGCCCCTGATCCAGCAAACTCAACTGGTATACCAGGGTTCGCAGGACCCTAACGAGCGCTCTCAGGCTGAACGCTTGTTGAACAAACTTCAAAATTGCCAACAGCTGAAATCAAAAATGGAGGGTTCCGGATCCCAACCGGTTTCCAGCCCGCGGTCGACCACGCCGATTGGCAGTGGGGTTGATCTGAAGGTCCGAATGGGAACTACGTACGATGCTTACGGATGGTTAGATAAACTGGTTCGCGACTCGGGAAAATCGCCGTCAACGTTTGTGATTAAAGACGACTCCGGTAAAATTACCCATCATGTTTCCCCCGCACCCGGCCTGAATTTACATCGCTACTTACGACAAAAAGTGGGAGTCATCGGGCAGCGCGGGTACCACCAACAACTTCGCTTGGATCATGTCACAATAGAACGCGTGGTCGTATTGCAGAAATCACCCTAGCCAAACGGAAACGCGCGGCTCGTCAACCACTCCCTTGATTTCCCGTCTAACTTCCCCGTCTAACGTCCAGAGACGTTCGTGGTTCCTTGTATCTCCAACGGGCCGTATTGGGCAATCTTCGACTCTCCCGTAGAACCTGGCAGGGTCGATATCAGGCCCGATCCCATACGATCTCCAATTGCTTGAATTCACCGATATGTAGTTTGGTTGCTTGTAAAAACAGGGATCGTGTTGCACGTGCTGTCAGCTAGCAGGTCGCGCCAGCTTTTGACGTAATTTGGGGGTGTCTGAGCAACCAGACAAGTTACTTGAAGCCATCCTAGAACACGTCTCCAAAAAAACTATTTCATCTGAACACTGGCGACCGAAATATTCGTACTAAGCGTCTCTGCGTTTTCCCGTTGACCAGGAATCTATTCGATTCTTTTTTTCATACGCTCCGGAATCTCGAATGAACGATCGATTGTCCAATTGCATCTCCAAAATCATGCTTTGGATATTCATTTGTGGTTCGGCTTTTGCCATGATTGGCAGAACCCAAGCGAAAGACCAGCTCACATCCGGAACGTCTTCCAAGCAGGCTCGTCAACAAGCAATTCAGTCTGTGCCCTTTGAGCAGTTGAACCAGTTGACCAGAAGCAAGATTAGTGAAGTACTGGAAAAACCGAGTATTTATCGACGGTTACCGATTACTCAAATCGATATTGACCCTGACTATTTTGTTTTCCTGGTCCGGCACCCCGAGGTGATTGTCAACATTTGGCAGATCATGGGGATTACCAAGATGACAACGGAACGCCTTGGACCCTATCAGCTAAAGACAAGTGACGGAGAAGGGACTACCAGTAACGTCGAATTGGTTTACGGCAGCAACAACATTCATATTTATTATGCAACCGGAAGTTACCAGGGACCGATCCTCAAGAAGCAGGTGCGTGGTCGCTGTGTGATGATTCTCAGATCGGAATACGAACTGGGGCCCGACGGTGCACGCCAGGCAAAATGTTCACTCGACGTTTTCTTGAAAGTTGATAACACGACGGCCAGCCTGATCGCAAAAACGCTCAATCCAATCGTCGGTTCGTCAGCCGATCAAAACTTTGTCGAATCCCTTAATTTCCTCCATCGCTTGAATGAAACAACTGAAAAAAATGGTACGGGTGTTCAGCGCATGGCGGGACGTTTACAAAACATCACGTCTCAAACCAGGCTTGATTTTGTGAAAATTGCCGGCCTGGTTTACCAACGCAATGCGCCTCAGGTCAATGGGTCGTCCCATCCTTCCAACTATCCGGTCCAACCTTCCGGATTTCAGGCGAATCCCAACCCGGTTGTCCAGCCGATTCCAAGCAGTCAGCCGACGACACTTAATCCTGCAACAGCGCCGTATCCAAAAACAACGCAGCCGCGTCATTCAGGCGCCTATAATCACAGGAGCAATAATGTTCGCTATCCCCATTACCAAGCTCCCTACGATCGGGGTGTGCAGCCAGCCAGTTTTTTCTATATGACTCCGCGCGGTGCTGTGCCACCGGTTGTTTATCCGGGGCAGCGTTTCGGTCGGTGAGATACCATTCGTAACAAGCTGTCTTGCGCTGGAATCAATTCGATGGTAATCGCTTTTCGAGACCCCACGATTCTGGACCCACATGTTGTTGTGAGGTTGTCGGCGGTGGAAGGATTTTGCACCGCATGGTTGTTGGAGGAATGAGCAATGGGAAAAATGTCCCGCCAGGACTTGGAGCGATTGGTGGAGAAAATCAGAAACGAGAGCGGTTGCATCGTCGATCTGGATGCTTTGATTTCCCGATTTGAAGAGAACGTGAATCAGTCATCAGCCAGTCGGTTTATTTTCGAATCGCCCACCGGCCGGCTTTTGCCCGCCAGCGAGGTGGTGGACCTGGCCATGAAAGATAAACCGTGAGCCTTGGCCGAAATCACCAGGATAACCTGTCAAGAATTTGCGATTGCAGGGCTTAGCTCGTCCGGCTCCTGGCCATCGCGTCCTCGGCTTTTTGAATAAACAATGGGTCACGGGTGCCTTCAAATGCGCGTTGGTACGTGACGCTTAGGGCGGACCAGTTGAATTGGTCTTCTGGTTCGATTTCAACGACACGTTCAGCATGGTGGCAACTCTTCTCGTGATCTTCCACCTGGTGGTACAACACGCTCAATGCCATGTGCCCCCGTACAAACCGATCATCCATTTCAGTGGCTTGTTTTAGTTTGTCGATAGCTTCGTCGAGTTTGCCATCTGATTTCAGTTGCTCAGCTTCCTTTTCCAGTGTCAGTACTTGTTCTTCAGTCATTGGATTTTCTTCATCAACAGGAGTTAAAGTTATGCCGTTTGATTGCGGTCGTAATGGGTGTTCTAAATTCCAAGCCACGCCAAGAGGTTGGAATGCGTGTTGTGATTGGCCATCCTCGTTCACTTGCCGGGCGCGACGTTGTAAATTTCGGAACTGGCCAGATTGGCAACGCTGTTAAATTGGTAAGTTTAACGGCCTTTTCCCAACGCGGCTTGCGCGGCGGATAAACGGGCGATAGGAACACGAAAGGGAGAACAGCTGACGTAGTCCAAGCCGACTTGGTGGCAGAACTCAATCGAAGCCGGATCGCCGCCGTGCTCGCCACAAATACCGACTTTCAGGTTCTTGCGGGCAGCCCGCCCCTTCTTGACTCCCATTTCAACCAGTTGCCCTACACCGCTTTGGTCAATCGAGACAAACGGATCGGTGGGCAGTATTTCTTTGCTGAGGTATTCCGGCAGGAAGCTGCCAATGTCATCGCGGCTGTATCCAAACGTCATTTGTGTCAGGTCATTGGTGCCAAAACTGAAAAATTCCGCATGGTCAGCGACCTCGTCGGCCGTCAAGGCTGCCCGTGGGATTTCAATCATGGTTCCAATCAGGATCGGCAATTTGCCCGTCACCTTTTTCGCCTTCTTGACGACCTTGATCGTTTCTTCCGTCAAACGGCGTAGCAGTTGCAGTTCACTGACCGTACCGATAAGCGGAATCATGATTTCGGGTTTCACGTCAATTTTCTTTTTCCGGCAATTGATGGTTGCTTCCACGATTGCCGTTACTTGCATCTCCAGGATTTCCGGGTACGTGACGCTGAGTCGGCAACCGCGATGTCCCAGCATTGGGTTGAATTCGTGCAGCTGGGCAACCCGTCGTTTGATTTCAGAAGTCGGAACCCCCAGTTGCTTGGCAACTACTGCCTGACCTTTGTTGTCGTGTGGCAGGAATTCGTGAAGAGGTGGATCCAGCAACCGGACGGTGACCGGCAGGCCCTGCATGGTTTTAAAAATTCCCTCAAAATCTTTCCGCTGTATGGGTAGCAGTTTCTTGAGCGCTTTCCGACGGGCGACTTCATCCTCAGCCAGGATCATTTCGCGCATCGCCGTGATCCTGTCTTCTTCAAAAAACATGTGTTCGGTTCGACATAGCCCGATACCCTGTGCTCCAAAATCGCGGGCCCGCTGGGCATCGTGAGGTGTGTCGGCGTTGGTTCGAACTCCCAATTTGCGATACTTGTCGGCCCAGGTCATCACTTTGTTGAAGTCGGACGAGAGTTTAGGCTGGCGAGTGGCAATTTCCCCTACCATCACTTCTCCGGTCGAGCCGTCGATAGAAATGGTGTCTTTGTGATTGAAGAACTGACCATTGACACGAATCTTGCGACCCTTCTCGTCGATTTCTACATCACCTGCACCCGCGACGCAACAACGTCCCCAACCGCGCGCCACCACGGCAGCGTGACTGGTCATTCCTCCCGTGCTGGTCAGAATGCCGGCGGCGCAATGCATTCCGTCAACGTCCTCCGGGCTAGTTTCCTTGCGGACAAGCAGGACGTTTTCTCCGTCTTCGGTACGACGGACAGCCTCATCAGCCGTAAATGCCAATTTGCCAACCGCCGCTCCTGGCGACGCAGGCAAACCCCGAGTCAGTACATCCGCTTTGGTTTTGGCTGCCGGATCAAAACTGGGTAAAAGCAATTGAGTTAAATCGTTGGGTGGAATTCTCAGGATGGCCGTTTTCTCGTTAATGAGTTTTTCCCTAACCATGTCGCAGGCAATTTTAAGGGCAGCCGCGCCGGTTCGTTTTCCTGTTCGCGTCTGCAGCATGAACAGGTTTCCGTTTTCAATCGTGAATTCGATGTCTTGCATGTCCTTGTAGTGTTTTTCAAGAATGGTCTTGATCTGAAGCAATCGTTTGTGAACCGCCTTGTTCCACTTAGGCATTTCATCGACGGGCAAGGGAGTCCGGATTCCGGCTACGACATCTTCACCCTGGGCATTAATCAGGAATTCCCCGTAAAACTTGTTTTCCCCGGTCGAGGGATTTCGGGTGAACGCAACGCCGGTACCTGATTCATCTCCCATGTTGCCATAGACCATCGCCTGAACGTTGACAGCCGTGCCGAGTAGTCCCCGGATCCCATCCTTATGGCGGTAGCTGATGGCCCGCGGCGTATTCCAGCTTTTGAAGACCGCTTCCACTGCCAGTTCGAGTTGTTTCAGTGGATTTTGGGGAAAGTTCTTGCCGGTATGCTTCTTGTATACTTTCTTGTAATCCTCACAAAGTGCCATTAGTCCCTGGGCGGGAACTTCTGTATCGAGTGTCACCTTGTATTTTTTCTTGATTTTGTCAAACGCCTTTTCGAAATGCTCATGGTGAACTTCCATGACGACACCACCAAACATATTAATCAACCGCCGATAGGCATCGTATGCGAACCGGGGGTTGTCCGTTGCTGCTGCAAGTCCTTTTACCGAGACATCATTCAATCCGAGATTCAGGATCGTATCCATCATGCCGGGCATCGAAACGGCAGCACCCGACCGAACCGAAACCAACAAAGGGTTTTTGTCATCGCCAAATTTCTTACCCAGTTCTTTCTCTAGGACCTTGACCGATTTTTCACGGACTGCCACAATATCAAACCAATGTCTCTGATTTGAGAATCGGATATGTTGGCAAGAAAC
>JABACA010000102.1 GCA_014237975.1 Mariniblastus sp.
TCGACGATGCGAAACAACTTTGATGCGTCCGGTCATCCGATTGAAACCGTAGAACGTTCGGGAACTTATTACCGTGTCGATCCGGCCGGCAACGTCCGTCGTTTGACCGATGATGTTTACGGGATCACCAACACGCTGGCCTGGACGGACGACGGCCGTTTCCTGACAGCCGACACGACGGCCAACCAGATTTTCAGCTATCCGTACGATTGCGCGGCGCAGGCGCTCGGCCAGCGGACACCGTTTGCAATCCCGTTTGAGCGAGGCCTGCCCGACGGTTCCTGCCTGGACGCCGAGGGCTACTTATGGAATTGCCGCGTCGGTGGCGGCGCCTGCCTGGTGCGCTACGCACCCGATGGCCTGGTCGACCGGGTGGTCGACCTGCCCTGCTCCTGGCCGACCAGTTGTACCTTTGGCGGCGAGAACCTCGACACCCTGTTTGTCACGTCGGCCCGCTTCACCATGACGCCCGAGCACCTGCAACACCATCCCCAGGAGGGTGACCTGTGGGTGGTCAATGTCGGGGTGGGCGGACGACCGTGCCACCGCTTCGGCTAAACGGCCTGCTGCTCAATGGCTGGATAGGTCCAATTCGTTTTGCTTTGTCGCGCCGTGCCAGATAGAATCGGTTCATTGCAATCCCCAAAAGGAACCCACGATGAAAACGATCGGACGGCTACTCACCTGTTTCATGATCCTCGCCTGCGTATCGGTCGGCTTGGCTGCTACTGAACATGGAGCGGACAAGGCGGCCACCCATCTCCAGTCGACAAGTGCGCCCCACTTCGGGTCGGACGAGCGGCCGCCCAACATTGTCTACATCATGTCGGACGAGTTGGCCTACTACGAACTCTCCCATATGGGAAACCCCCATATCCGGACACCCAGCATCGACCGGATGGCCAAGCAGGGCATCCGTTATACGCACGCCTTGGCCGCCGCGCCCGTTTGTGCACCGCTCCGCTGCGCACTGATGACGGGCAAACATATGGGGCACGCCTCGGTGCGGGCCAACGGGGGCGGCACGCCGCTCAGGAGTGACGAGACGACGATCGCCACGCTGCTCAAACAAAAGGGATATGCCACCGGCGGTTTTGGAAAATGGGGGGCCGGCGGCCGCGATTCAACCGGCGTTCCAGAGAAACACGGCTTTGATGTTTTCTTTGGCTACTACGACCAGGTCCACGCCCACTCGTTCTATCCTCCCTACCTGATACGCAATAGCGAAGAGGTCAAACTCGACGGCAACATTGGCGGTCGCAGTGGCAAAACGTACTCGCACTACGCAATCATGGACGAGGCACTCCGGTTTATTCGTGAAAACAAGGACCGACCCTTTTTCTGTTACCTGCCGATCACACCGCCCCACGGCATGTACGACATTCCCGCCGACGATCCGGCCTGGCAGCTGTACAAGGATGATGCCTGGGTGCAGGATCCGGAGATTGCGGACGACGTAAAAAATTACGCGGCGATGGTGTCGATGGTCGACCACAATGTGCAGCAGGTGTTGGATCTGCTCAAAGAGCTCGACCTGGAAGATAACACGATCGTCTTTTTCACCGGTGACAACGGGGGACAGGATCGCTTCCGCGACCCGCAACATCCCCGCGGCTTTTTCGGTCCCAACGTCGATCCGAAAACGGGAGTCGAGTTTCGCGGTGGCAAAGGGAACCTGTACGAGGGCGGACTGCGGATCCCCTTCATTGTCCGCTGGCCAGACAAAATCAAAGCGGGACAGGTCAGCGACCTGCTGTTCTACCAGATCGATGTGCTGCCCACGCTGGCCGAATTAGCGGGTGCCAACACACCGGCCGAGGCGGACGGCCTGTCGATCCTGCCCAGCCTGCTCGGCGAAAAAGTGGTTGGCCACGCGCAACAAGAACACCCGTTTTTGTACTGGGAATTCGGTCCGCAAACGGCCGTCCGCGTCAAGAACTGGAAAGGGATCCAGCCCAAGCCGAAGGCCGCTTGGGAACTTTATGACTTGTCCCAGGATCCGAGTGAGCAGCACAACCTGGCCAGCCAGCAGCCAGACATGCTGAAACAGATGAAACAGTTTGCCGAACAGTCGCACCAGCCGGTTCGCCCGGGAGAATTCACGACCGAGGTCCGGCACCAGCGGGATCGACAGGCGAAATGGGGAACGGCCAAGCAACCGCCCCGTCCCCAGCGCGGCAAGCCAGGCAAGCCGAACCGGATCAAGGAGAAGAACCGGGTACCGGCAGACCAGGTCAAACTGCTGCGGGCCAGCAGCGAAAACCGGGGCAACGATCGACTGGCCCGTCACGCGATCGACGGCGACTCGCAGACCGTCTGGCATACCCAGTTTTCCGGAGAGCTGGCCAAGCATCCACACAACCTGGTGATCGACCTGGGACGTGAGCGAACGATCGAAGGGGTGCGCTACCTGGCCCGCCAGGATAACGGCTGGAACGGCGCGTTTGGCAAAACGACTTTCTCGGTCAGCTCGTCCCCCGACCAGTTCCCCGACCCGGTCCTGACCAAGACTTTTGAGAAGACGCGCGGTGTCCAGTCGGCCAATTTCGACCGGCCGGTCCAGGGGCGCTACCTGCAGATCGAGGTCCTCTCGGAGGTTAATGGCGAGGCGTGGGCCTCGGCGGCCGACATTGGCGTGATCGAAAAATAGCGGTCGAAGACGGGTCTGAAATTGGGGCTTGAAGCGGGGCTTGGTTTCCCCGTTTTTTCGATGGGAGCTCTGAGAAAACCGGTTTTTTCCGTTTCGCTGGATAATCTTGTTGGCCAAGCGTCGACAGCGTTTATGATCGACTCATCAGTTACATCCATGAATCGACACCCTGTGAGAGCTTGACCGATGACCCGATCCCGCTGCGCGCCCCACCGCGGGGCAGTCGTTCGTCCATTTGTTCGCCTCTCGGTTGGCCTGGTCTCGGCCGTCCTTGTCGGCCTGTTTTCAGGCAGCGCCACTCTCCAGGCCAGCCTGGTCTGGGATGCCGACCCCGCCAATTACGGTTACCTCTGGCAATACTCCGTTGCCCCCCCGATTGGTGCCGAAGCGTGTGGTCCGACATCGACCACCAATGCGTTCACCTTTCTGCAAAACACCCAGGGCGGGAGGATCGGCAACGTGTTGACCGGCAACGATTACGCCGACTGGCTCCAAACGGCCGATACCCTGGCCAACGACTACATGCAGACTGGAGGGTCCGATAAACCACACGCGGAACAGGGCACGACTTATGGCCACCTGGCAACTGGAATGCAACAGTATGCTCAGGACCGAGGGGCGAAAATCCATTTTGATGGCGTGTTTTTTGACCCGCGACGTGACACGGCTGGCACGATGCCCGACTGGGTCAAGCTACAAGACAAGGGACCCACCATCGATCAACTCTATAATATGCTGGCCGGTGGAGCGGGTGTCGTGATGGGGATGAATAACTCGCGCGATGGCCACATCGTGACGCTGGCCGGCATGGATTGGGACGACATCAATGGCGATGGCATCGTCGACCCGGGTGAGGCGACCTTGTCCATCATCGATCCACTCGATCCGAGTAGCCATTACGAGAATCCTGACCCCGAACCTTACGGTGCGGACGGACTTCAGCCCCAACAGGCAGTCCTCACCACACTCGCCGTTTGGCAAACAACAGCACCCGACCCCAAGACGGGGGAACCGGTCTCTGTTTTGAAGATTGAATATTGGCAGTATCAAGGAAGTCATGACCCGAATCAGCCCAACGAACCGTACACACCGTACAATCGTAGTTATGGACCAACCGGATTGTATATCTCCGGGGCTTTCAGCATGACGGCCGTGCCCGAGCCCACCTCGGTCCTCGTCTGGTCGAGCCTGGTTCTCGGTTTTACTTTGACCCGGCGCCGCCGGATGGCTTAACCGCGGGCGGATCTTGCTTGGTCGCGGCGGGCTCTTTCTTGGTCGCGGCATCGTCGGCGCCGCTCGCTTGAGGCAAAGCGGGCAGCTGGTCGAGTGCGGTCAGGTTGTTCTTGATCCGCAACTGCTCAAGCGACGACAAATTGGCAAACGGCGAGCCGTGCAGAACTTTGGCAAACTGCTCCTGTCGATCTGTTTCGACTGGTTCCAGTTGGACAACGACGAACGGCGCGTGTTGGGATAGAAACAGCTGGCCCTTCGCCGAGTCCTCTTCGTTTTTTGAGGCGAACGGGATCGCGATGGGCAGCTTGCTTGACGGATCGAGGCTCAGCTCGGTCGCGGGCACAACCCATTCGGTCGCGCCCAGCCCAAAGGTCAATGCCTCTTTGACAATCAGCTTTCCGCCCTTCTTCCCGCCCTTCTTCCCGTCCTTCTTCCCGTCCTTCTTCCCGCCCTTCTTCCCGTCCTTCTGTCGGTCCGGTGGCTCGCTTTTAAAATCCCAGGCACCCGAAACGAACGAGGGCAATAGGCCCCTGTCCCATTTCAAAAATTCCAACGGTTGCCAGTTTTTACAGCGAACCATCGTGGCAAAAGGCCTGATGTCGCATGCCAGGCTGCCGCCAAAACTGTCCAGATGCTGCAGGACCCGGCCGTTCCTCAGGAAGCAGCAATCGAGTTGAAATGGAATATCCTTGACAACCTCACCGGCAAACCCCGTTTTCACAACACCCGAGAATGCCTGTTTCAACAAGTCGTCCGGCAAGTCTTTGAATTGCTGACTGGGGCCGGACTGGAACGCCAATTGATCGGCCTCGATCTGCAGCTTGCCAAGCTTGGTGACCTGGCCCTCGACACTTTGATAATCTTTTAGCGAAACTTGCTTTAACGTAAATTCAAGGCCCGTCTCTGCATTGACAAAGACCAGGTTGGGCAGCTCGATATCTTCAACGGAAAACTCCCGCAACGCCTCGCCACCAACCTCGCTCCAGCCACCCAACATCGAGTACCCCGATTCGGTGTCGCCCCGCTGGCCCGGACCAAAGTAGAATCGACCCGAATTGACAGCGATCCGCTTCACCGCCAGGCGATCGTTTTTGAGTAAGTCCTGCATGCCGTTAAATTCAAAGACGACCTGTTCGAGTTGCGACCACTGATCCTGCTGGTTTTTCAGGCGGAGCTGGTCCAGCTTGAAACCGCTGGAGGGCGACCCGGAAAAATCACGTAATTCCATGTTGTCCAGGACGATGGTCAGTCCCTTTATTTCATATTCACCCGCGTTCTGGAATTGACCCTCCAGGTAATGCAGGTCTTTTATGGAAAACTCTGCCAGCTCTGACTCGTCGCCCGTTACCCGGTTGATCGCCTTCAAGTTGGTCAGTCGAACCACGTCGATGCGGACTTCCTGGAATTCGTCGCCTGTGCTGTTGGATGAGTCGGCAGCCGCATCTCTCGATGGGGGTTTTCGCAGATCATCTCTAAATTGTCGGTCGGGTCTCGGATGGATGTCGCCGGGTGAGTAGTAAACGGTCCCGCTTTCGACGGTAAACTCCTCGATAATCAATTTGGGTTTCGTCTCAAACAGCTCTTCCAGGCCGTTAAAACGAAACGTGATGTTCTTGAAGTACGACGCCTTGTCGGAATCGGGATTTTTCCCGAAGCGGATTTCATCGGCATGGAAACCAGTTGAAACGGTTCCCTTCAGCCCGCGGATATCGACCTCGCCCGACGATTCCAACACCGATTCCATCAGCGCTAATGGGGCCGACGTGTGAAGCAACACGTACCGGCCACCAAAAACGATCAACAACACGAGGACACCGACGACTCCCAGGCATCCAAAGCACCCCACCAGACAGTTGCGGGTGGTTTTGGATTGAGGCGGAGCTGGCTGGGCCAGGGCTGGATTTTTCTCTGGCGTTTTTATTTCCTGCATCAAAACCTCTCCCGGGATTCCGGTAAACCAATCTTTTCGAGTTACTCACGTGTCATTTTTTTCAGTTCTTTGCGAATCTCAAGTGGGCGATTGGTGGTGATCCCAAACGCGCCTTGAGCGGCAAAAAACTGCGCATCTTGCGGATCATCGACTGTCCAAACGTGAAACTCCTGGACCCCCTGCTTGCGCAGCTCGGCCAGGAACTGGGCCGTCACCACCTGTCGATTCCCTTCGGTCCCCAGACCATCCACAGCGAGTCGCTTAACCGTCTGGGCCACCTCGTCGGCGCTTGGCAACCAGGGGTCCGTCTCATTCTGCTGCTTGTAACCGGTCAACCAATGCGCCTTGATGTTGGGCATTTGGCGCTTCGCTGCGGCAATCGCCTGCTCATTGAAACTGATGATGCAAACCTGTTCGTCGGGCAAGCCGGATTCGGCCAGAACTTTCTGGACCGGCCCAATGATTTGGGGTCCCGCTTTCAGTTCGATGATCAACATTTTTCCCTCCGGCACGGTGGCGATCACCTGCCGCAAGGTCGGGATTTTTTCGCCGGCGAATTCGGCGCCTTTCCATTGGCCGACGTCCAACGCCTGCAGTTCGGCCAAGGTTGCCTCGGCCACGTTCAAATCCTGGCCCGCCGTGCGGCCGGTCGTTTTGTCGTGGATGCAGACCACCTCGCCATCGCGGGTCAGGTAAAAGTCACCCTCCACCCCGTCGGCCCCCTGCTGCCAGGCCAGCTTGAAAGCGGCCAACGTGTTCTCCGGCGCGTCGTGCGAGGCGCCCCGGTGAGCCACAATCTTTTGCGCATGAACCGTCATCGGCAACGCGCCCAACAGAACGAAACAACCAAACCAAAACAAATCATTGATCTTCAACACCACTTTCCTCTCTAACCATGCTTGGCAAACCGACCGCTGGGCGCCGGTTGTTTGCGATTCTCATCGCTGGCAGCATTCTTGACATCGGGTGGATCCGCCAATCATCTGGCCAGCATCTCTGCGGGCTGGATGTTTTAGCCTGGATTTGTGCCCCTCAAACCGTTCGGGCCAGGCTGACGCCACAGCGACCAAATGATAGTCTACCAGTTTTCCGTCGACGTTTGAGGAGTCAGGTCATGTACCCGCTTTCAAGGCGAGAGGCCATGCAATTACTGGCAGCCAGCTCACTCTTGATTCAGGACAAGCCGTCCAAACGGGTGCCCAAGTACGTGGTTCGCGATGGCAAAATCCAGTTTCATTGTACGGCTGGCTATCCGGCGCGGTGGCAACAGGTTTACCAAAACACGATCGATCATTTTGCGGGCAAGTGGGGTCGCGTGGGGCCGACGAATATTTTCCTGATCGAAAACACGGACTGGGATCAAGAAAAACGTACCGAAGTGGAAACCAGGCAACTGGAACAGTCCCAGCAGGAACTCAAACGCGTTTATTGCGAGTTGCAGGGACACGGGCTCCGCAGCGAACATCTTGACTGGCAAACTGGCAATCACTGGACGAGCTGGAACAATCGACCCGCCCGGATCATGATCACCATGACCATGTCTCCCTTTCAGGATCCGATGCAGTTCGTGATCGGGCCGATCCATGAATACAATCATGCCCTGCAAACGGTACATGGGTATGGACAAGAGGCGATTGATGGAAACCAGATGGGGCACGCGCTGTGGACGGGTCCCGCCTGGTGGCGCGAAGGTTCCTCGGTCTTGGTGGCGGCCCTGTACAGTTACCAACATCCCGATCTGTTTGATCAACTCGGAAAGCCCTACACCTGGGGTCGGTTCAGCAGCGAGATGAACCGGAACCTGGAACTGTTCCAACAAGCCCAGACTCCATTACGGGATGGTTCCACTCACGATGATTGGCAACGCCTGGAAAAGCAGAACCTGGTTCACCCGGTCGTCTATGCGGGCGGCTCGGTGGCCTGCGCCATGCTGCTCAAGCGGGCCGGGTCACTGGAGAATTTTATGAATTTTTATCCGTTGGTTCCGCAACTGGGATGGCAAAAAGCCTTCGAACAGCACTTCCAGATTGGGCTGGATGCATTTTACAAGGAATTCGCAGCCGAGGCCGCCGCGGCTCGGGTGCAGCGCAGATCCGAACCCGCCAAGGATAACTGGTTCGGATTTCTCAAAACCATTCCTTAAACGACAGCACGGTTTAGTTCCGACTGGGGTTCGCTGGCCGCTTCAACTGTTGCTCCATGAAGGCGTCCATGTCGACCGCCATCTGGTCGATCCAGGGCAAACGGTTCCAACATCCGTGTTTGCCATCCTTATAGACCTTGATGCTGGTCTCGATTCCCAGCGCCTTGAGCTTGTCGCGCGACGCCTGGTTCCGTTCCGGGTTGTCAAACTCACCCGTCATGAACAGGATCGGGCAGGTGTTCTTGTCGATCTGGGCAAAGGCGTCGGCCAGGCGGTAGAGGGCCGGTTTTTCATCGACGGTTCCTCTGAGCCAAAGATTTGAATTCGAGTTCTGACCGGTCCGCGAACGATCGGCGACCGATCCGGTCAACATCTCCATCGGCCCGGCCATCACAATCGCGGCCTGGATTTTGGCCGGGCGATCGGGGTAACCACCCTGACCCTGCAGCTCGGGATGCGTTCCGGCCGAGGCCATCAAACCGGCCAGGTGCGCACCGGCCGAACCGCCGATCGCGCCAATCCGTCGCGGATCGATCTGATATTTTTTTGCGTTGGCTCTCAAAAATCGGACGGCCGCGCTGCAATCGTGCATGGCGGCGGGAAACGGGGCCTCGTCGGCCAGGCGGTACTCGATCGCGGCCACCACGTAACCGCGCTCTGCCAAGCGGGTTGCCAGCGGGCGGAACTTCGTCTTGTCCCCTTTGTGCCAGCCGCCCCCGTGAACCAGGACCAGGCCGGGCCGCGGACCCGCGTCGCCCGCTGGCGACGGGGAAAAGATATCCATCAGTACCTTGCGTTCACCGTACTTGGCGTACGGAACGTCCAACGTCGCGACCACCGAATCGGGAATCTGGCTGCTCGGCTGGGCCGCGCTCTGGCGGGGTGCTGTTTTCGCCGCCGGCTGCAATTTGATCGAGCGCGGCGTGGGGGAGCGGCCACTGATCTTCATCCGCTGCCGGTAGATGGCCCCGGGCCCAGTAATGTAGAGGGATCGCATATCCTGGTCGCCAAAGGTGCAATTGATCGGCTTGGTCGGACAGGCAATCTTGTCGATCAGTTTGCCGGACGGACTCCAGATCCAGATGTCGGTTGGTCCGGCGCAATAGATATTGCCGGCCCGGTCGACCGCCATCCCGTCGGCGCCGCGCGCCGGACCGTCATCCATCGAGGCAATGTTTCGCCCATGGGCCGTTTGGCCCGGTTGGGTAATGTCATAAGCCCAGATCTTTTTGGGAACAAACGACGAGACGTAGAGTGTTGATTCATCCGGGGAAAGTGTGATTCCGTTGGGTGTATCAATTGCGTCGACTGCAACCGAAAGCTTTCCGTCGGGGCTGATATAAATAACCTTTCCCTGCGGCGTAAACGTGACGTAGATCCCTCCCTGGTGATCCACCACCAGGTCGTTAGGCCGATAAGGTTTCGTATTGGCATCTTGCTTGAGCGCTTCAAAACCAGCCACCGCAACCTTTTTCCCGCCGTCAAGAAAAACGATCTGGCCGCCCGGGTTGTCCGACAGGAATGTCCGGCCGTGATTGAAGTGAGTCGCGCTGATCCGTCCGGCATCCGCGCGGAGAACTTTCATCTCGCTCTTGTTGGGAATGTAACGGTACAGCGTCTGGCCTTTGACGTCGGGGATCACCAGGGACCAGCCGTCCCAACAAGGCCCATCGGCCATTTCAACGTCGGTCGTAACGGTCTCCAAATCAGAGCGGCGGTCCACCACACTCGACGATTGCTGACCCGACAACGAGGGGCTGACCAGCAGACTGACAAAACAGGCCAAAAAAAAGAACTTTTTTGTCTGATTAACAAGGCAATGCATTTCGGTTCCGACTCCGGACAACAGGCGATTGGCTGATAGAGAGACATGCTTTGGGCCTTACAGTTTAACCGTGGAACGTGACGCTGACTTGCTCAATTGCCGTGCGAATGTCATAAAACCAGCACGTTCCGTTGCGGCTAATGTTGATTTTGTTGAAAGAAAACGGGAACCTTCGGTCCAGACAAATGGTCTTGGCCCTCAAAACACGTTAAAAGAAATATCTTTCCAGCGCATCCACTGCGGTATACGGGCGCTGGTTTAGCAGGAGAGTCTCAGTGTTGGCGGATCAAAAAGCAAAACCGAGTCTTTGGAAAGCGCTGGGACCCGGTTTGCTGTTTGCCGGGGCGGCGGTCGGCGTCTCTCATATTGTCCAATCCACACGCGGCGGGGCGGCTTTCGGCGCGGCCGCCGTGCTGATTGTGGTGGCCAGCTGTTTGGTCAAGTGGCCCGCTTTCCGGTTTGGTCCGCTGTATGCCGCGGCCACCGGAAACTCGCTATTAACCGGCTATCGACTTCAGGGTCGTTGGGTGCTGGGATTATTTGGCTTGTTGACTGCGTTGATCCTGTTCACCACCCTGGCTGCCGTGACAGTCGTCACCGCCGGGCTGCTGATCCACCTGTTGCGACTTGAGTCGGTGTTCGACAGCTGGGGTTTCGAGCCACGGTACAACGCGTCGCTGGTTTCGCTGGTATTGTTGGTCGGTACGGGTGTTCTGCTGGCCTGCGGCGGCTATCGTTGGCTGGACCGGGCCATAAAAGTGGCGATGCCGATCCTGATCTTGGCGACACTGGCAGCCACGGCAATCGCCATCACGCGATTCTCATTGGCCAACCTCACCTTCCTGCCGCCCATCGATACATCGAGCGAAGTGGGGCTTACCGCAGCCATGATCGGTTGGATGCCAGCCCCTCTGGACATTGCCGTCTGGAGTTCTCTGTGGGCGCTGGCCCGAGCGCGGACTTCGGGCAACCGGCTCGATTCCCGAGCGGTACTGCGAGACTTTGATGTGGGTTACATGGTGACCCTGGTGTTGGCTATCTGTTTCGTCCTGATGGGCGCGTCAATCATGTACAACACGGACCGAACCTTCAGCCCCTCATCGTCCGCCTTCGCCGGGGAGGTCGTCTTGCTCTACACCGAACAGCTCGGTAGCTGGTCCTGGCCCCTGATTGCCGGCGCTGCATTCCTGGCCATGCTGTCGACGACCGTCACGGTTGCCGATGGATTCCCCCGCGCCGTTGCCGCCTTGATCTCCGAGGCTTGGCCCGAGCGAAAGCAGGGTCCCGAGGGATCAAAAACCTCTTACTGGGTCGTGTTCATCGTGGGAGCCATCGGGGCCATGCTGGTGTTGTTCTACACCTTGGGCCGGGAAGGTGTGAGCTTCACACACCTGGTCGATTTTGTCACGATCACCTCCTTCATTGCGGCACCGATCCTGGCTTTCCTGAATCACCGGGTTGTGCATTCCCCCGAGGTGCCTCCGGAATCCCGTCCGTCGCCTTGGTTGCGGGCGTGGTCCTGCTTTGGGATCGTCGTGATGGCCGCTTTTGCCCTCGGCTATATCGGTTTCCGGCTCTGGCTCTTGAGTATCGGTGGTGCGCAATGACTTCAGAAACTTCTTCCAGCCGACACGACTTGGCAGATTCTCGCAGGCTGTTTTTGCGCGACGGAAGCCTGTTGTTGCTCTCTGGATCGGTAGGGCTTGGCCTCAGCGGTCGACTTGCGGCCGCGCTGGAAGCCGCTTCGCCTGACGATGCGGCCGTCCGCTTTGCCATGATCACCGACCTGCATTACGCCGACAAGGACACGGCCGGTACGCGTCACTACCGCGAGACAATCGCCAAGCTCGCGCAGGCGGGCAAGCAGTTCCAGGCGGAGAAACCAGATTTCCTGGCGGCCCTGGGTGACCTGATCGATGCGGCGAAGGAGGTCCAGACGGAGCTCGGTTACCTGAAGCGAATCAGCCAGGAGCTGGGCAAGATCAAGCTGCCCAAGCATTACGTGTTGGGAAATCACTGTGTCGACACCCTCACCAAGCAAGAATTCCTGGACGGGGTTGGGCAGAAAAAATCGTATTACTCCTTTGACCAGGGAGGAATCCACTTCGTGGTTTTGGATGCCTGTTTCCGCAGTGACGGAGTCCCTTATCAACGGAAAAACTTCGAGTGGACGGATCCCAATATCGAAAAACGGGAAGTCGAATGGTTAAAACAGGATCTGGCCGGCACGGACAAGAAGACGGTTGTATTTGTTCATCAACGCCTGGATGTCACGGGATCCTATGGCATCAAGAATGCAGATCAGGTCCGCAAGGTGTTGGAGGATTCCGGCAAAGTGCTGGCCGTGTTCCAGGGCCATAGCCATGAAAATGAGCACCAGCTGATCGGTGATATCCACTACTGCACGCTGGTTGCCATGGTCGAAGGTTCTTTTGAAGCGAGCAATGGTTTCAGCATCGCCTCCGTTTTTGCCGACGGGACGATTCGCCTTAACGGGTTCCGCAAACAGAGTTCCTATGCTTGGCAAGCCTGATGATTATGTGGTGGCCGACCGCTCGATGCAGCTTCACCGTTGAGAACCGTCGGGCGGCGTGTCGCCCGTTTCGCTTAAGGAGTGAACCACTGCGTGGAAAGCCGGTTTTGCCGACCGCTGACGATCGAACAACAAAGGGTGGTTGATCCGCGGCCAGGGCCAGTTGTTCAGCCAGCTCTGGCCGTCATGCAGGTTCCAAAAGGTAACCCGATCGACCACATCGGAGTGTTTCCCGATGATCGTGAACAGTTTGGCGTATTGCTCGGCCTGGCTTTGCTGAACCTCGGCGGGCAGTTCACCCGGGTAGGGATCAAATGTCTTCATTTCCTCTCGATGTTTACCCTCATCGATATACCAGCGAATCCGGGTTACGACATCCATGTCCAGCTCGGAAAATACCACCCGCACCCCTAACTTGCGCATCTCGACCAAGGCGCGTTCAATCCCTTCGTACGGAATCATGCCATACTCGTAATGTGCCTGCAGTCCCAACACATCGATCGGACCGCCTTGCTCTTTCACCGACTTGATCAGGCGAACCAGCTTTTTCAGTTTCCCTGGTTGGTCACAGCGATAATCGTTGTAGATCAACAGGGCATCAGGATCCGCCTCGCGGGCATACTGGTAGGCCTTGACAATAAACTCCTCACCCAGAACATCCATCCATTCGTTGCGACGCAAGTACTCGTCGTCCGAGTCGGCCAACGCTTCGTTGACGACGTCCCAGGATGGAATGCGTCCCTTGTACCGTCCCACCACCGCGTGGATGTGGGTTCGCAACCGCTCCAGCAAACGCGCGCGCGACACGGGCTGACCATCCTCCTTGAAAAACCAGGCGGGGGTCGTCCCGGGTCGGGACCAGATCAAGTTGTGGCCGACCACTTCCAGGCCATGCGCCTCGGCAAGATCCATATATCGATCGGCCGCCGAAAAATCAAACTGCCCTTGCTGGGCCTGTACCTTGGTCGCCTTCATGCAGTTTTCCGGAGTCACGACGTTGAAGTGCCGCTTGAGTAGTGCCAAATCCTGCGGCCGCTCGAAAACGCCCAGGTCGGTCCCGACACCCATTTTGAATTTCTCTTGGGCGACTTCTTTGAGAGGCGTACTGCCGGAGTCGGCTTGCCGCGTCGCTTTCTTCGGTTTTCCTTTCGCTGGCTGGCCAAGTGATTGTCGAATTCGCCGGTCCAACAATTTTTCGGCCGTGGCCAAAGATTCGGCATGGCGCGGATCATCCACTACGTTGGTTTCTTCACCCGGATCATTCTTGATCTGGGTCAACACCCGTTTGCCGGTACGGCTTCCGTCGCGAGCTTGGCGCCACTCGGTATATCGATAATTACCAAAGCGAATACTGTGTCCCACCTCCCGATTTTTCGGGCCCGCCGGGTAGGAACTATAGGCAGCCCAGCGGTGGCCCGCAGTGGGATCATCGAACAGTTTGGCAAAACTACGGCCCTGGCAATGGGCCGGTGTCTCGATTCCAGTCAATTCGCAAAGCGTCGGATACAGATCGATCAATTCGACCAGCCGCGGCGTTGCATGGACGGCTTCGTTACCTGTCTGTTTGCCCGGCACGCGCATCATCAACGGAACCCGTGTGTCGCACTCAAAGTTGGTATGCTTGCACCAGCTCGAATGATCTCCCAGCTTCCAGCCGTGGTCGCCCCAGAGAACCACGATCGTGTTGTCGGCCAGACCACTTTGCTCCAGTGCATCAAGGATAATTCCCAGGTTGGCATCGGTGTAACTGGTGCAGGCGGCATAGCCATGCAGCAAGCGACGATTCAAGTCGTCTGAAAAATCGGCCGGCCCCTGACCTTCGAAATCGGAGTACTTGGCCATTTCACCTGCCCGCAGGTTCGCCGCATAGGCTGGGTAACCGGGTGGTATGCCCGTGTTGGCTGGCATCTGGAAATCGTCTCGTCGGTACAGGTCCCAATACTTTTTCGGTGCATTAAAGGGCAGGTGTGGCTTGGTCAAGCCGACCGCCAGGAAGAATGGCTCGGTGGCAACATTGGGATCGGCTGCCTGTTCAGCAAACTGCTTTAGCAACTCGGCCGCTTGGTCGGCACGCAAGCCGTCGCCGTAAGCCGTGTCCGGCACATCGGCCATCTCGGTCATCGGTCCCTTGGGAGGATCCATTGGATCGCCGCCTGTGGGGACATTCCGATTAAGCAGTGCCTTGTTCTCGGGCAAAGCGTACATGGGAGCACCTGGGGCAAGCCACTGATCCCAATTCAGCTTGTCGACACCGGGCCCATTGGTCCCGTGATAAATCTTGCCCAGACCAACCGTCTGGTAGCCCTGTTTACCAAAATGCTGGTTCATGGTGAGCAGCCGTGGCCAGCGCTTCCGCCAATCCTTGACGTGAAACGTCTGTTCCCCGGTCCGGGTTGGATAGAGCCCGCCCATGATCGAAAGCCGGGAGGCACCGCAAACAGCCTGTTGGCAATAAGCGCGATCAAACCGCAGCCCCGTCGTTGCAAATCGATCGAAGTTCGGTGTTTTTACACCGGTCCCGTAGGTTCCCAGCTCGGGTCGTAAATCATCGATCGCGATGAACAAGACGTTCGGTCGCTCGTCGGCCACTGCAAACGCAAGTAGGCCAAGCCACAGGGAAAACAGCAACAACAGTTTTGTTTTTAGGTTTTGTTTCATTGGAGTTGGGGTATTTCGTGTCAGCGGCTGCCAGGCTGAACCCGCATCGGTTACAAGACAAGCTAGGTCGGCCCGGAATTCAGTCTAGTTGATCGTAACGCAAACCGATTCCATCTCGGTTGGTTGAAATAAAAAAACAGGGTTTTTGCCGCCTTGTTCGTAACCGCCCGGCAAACCGGCTGCCTTTAGATCGATTGCCGGCCGCTGCGTTCAGTCCACGGATGACGTCGGACGCGTTGCTGTTCGGCCAATACATAATCGACCAGCCGCCCAGCAAACGGTTCGTACGTATGGATCGGTTCACGAGCCAGCGGCTCGACCAGATAGACCAATCGAACCACATCGCCTTGGGTTGAAAAATGCGGCCGGGTGTAACAGCCTGACCGCAAGCCCTAAACATGCCAAATATTTTTGCTGAAGGGCAATATTTTTTCGCTGGAAACCGGAAATTTCTACAAGTGGGGTTCTGCCAGCGGCAGTCTATTTGACACCGGAAACCTGCCACTCTATGTTTCGTGAATACAAACCGTTTGGTCATGTTCGACGATAACCAGTTAAGCTTTCCAAAAAAACAGAAATTGAAAAAAGGCAATGACCTATGCAAACGAACTCACCCGTTTACACGTTGGCGTTGATTCTGGCACTGCCGTTTGCAACCGGCCTGCTTGTTGGCACCCTGGTCGCCCAGGAGACGACTTTCGAAAACGTTACCGAGGCGGTGGGCCTGGGTGGTGGTGACTTTGTCGCCTGGGCCGATTACGATCGGGATGGTGATGTCGACCTGGTAACGGGTGGCAGCCTGTTCCAAAATAATGGCTCCGGAAAGTTTGAACGGGTGGAGGGGTTTTCCGCCAGTCACGGAGCGTGGGCCGATTACGACAACGACGGCCGGTTGGACTACTACTCGGCCGGCGGCACCGGCCAGCTGCTCCGAAATTTGGGGAACGACCAATTTGAGAAGGCCCCTTTTCCGGACAACCCACATCAGATGAGTCGCGCGGCAGCCTGGGGTGATGCTGACAACGACGGAAGAGTTGATCTGATGGTGACCAATTATGAAGTCTGGCCCGCCCGGGCATTTCCCGACCTGCTATTCATGAACCAAAGTGACGGGACCTTTGCC
>JABACA010000103.1 GCA_014237975.1 Mariniblastus sp.
GAGTACTTGAAGCATGTTTTCCGTGATCAAATTGAAGCCGTCATTGCGCCGATTGCCGTCCACCCTGACCGGGACTTCCCTCTCTTGGTAGGAGCGGGAGTCTGTCTTTGCGTCAGGCTCAAAAACGACCACAACCAGAGATTGGACAACGTTGACCTTGAAGAAGCCGCGAAGAAAGATCGGTTCACAGTGATCCCGTTGGGAAGATCCCTGTCCCGTTTCATTTTTCTTCCGGTTGAAACAGGTGTCAGCTACATGCTTTTGGAAGATGTCGTCGGGTTATTCCTGGATGAGATTTTCGGGAAACAACAGGTGCTGGATTGGACCCCATTTCGAATCACACGAAACGCGGACATTACCTCGACCGAAGACGTTGCCGATGACCTGGTGCTGGAAATGAAACAGCTACTGGCAAAACGCAACGTCAGTGACTGCGTTCGTTTGGAAATATCTGAAGACGCCAGTCAACCGACGCTGGATTTCCTGAAATTGGTCCTTTCCGTTTCGAAGGATGACGTTTACCCCATTGACGGTCCACTCGACCTGTCCAGTTATTTCTCGCTGGCGTCACTTCAGGGATTTCAAAAACTGAAAGACGATCCATGGCCCTCCCAGCAATCACCCGATTTTCTTGCCGGAACGAACCTTTTCGAAATCATTGCCCAAGCAGATCGCCTGCTGGTCCACCCTTACCAAAGTTACGACCCCGTTGTTGAATTTGTTAATGCGGCCGCGGCGGACCCCCAAGTGATTGCTATCAAGCAAACACTCTACCGAACTGCAAGAGAAAGTGAAATTGTATCCGCCTTGGCGGTGGCAGCCGAAAACGGAAAACACGTAACGGCGATTGTCGAATTAAAAGCCCGATTTGATGAAGCGCAAAACATCCGGCGTGCCGAATTGCTGGAACAGTCGGGTGTCGATGTTATTTACGGAGTTCAAGGACTGAAAACCCACGCCAAAATATGCATCGTCGTCAGACGGGAGGAGCGGGGAATTCAACGATATATCCACTTCGGCACAGGTAACTACAACGAAACAACCGCGCGGATCTACAGCGACATCAGCTATTTCACCAACAACCAACAACTGGGCAATGATGCGGTTCACTTTTTTAATGCCATTACGGGACTGTCCGTTCCGCAGCAATTGAAGGAATTATCAGCCGCGCCCATCGATTGCCGAGAAAAGCTGGCTGAGCTGATCCATGCCGAATCTCAAAATGCGAGCAAGGGTGGGACCGGCGCCATTACCGCCAAAATGAATTCACTGGTTGACCGGAAAATCATTGACGCACTTTATGACGCGTCACAGGCCGGTGTGAACATCCGCCTGAATATCCGGGGAATCTGCTGTCTGAAACCAGGAGTCAAAGGTCTAAGCGAAAATATCCAGGTCGTGAGTATCATTGACCGTTTTCTGGAACACGCGCGGATTTTCCATTTCCAACATGGTGGCAACAACCAGGTCTTTATTTCCAGTGCCGATTGGATGAATCGCAATCTCGATCGGCGAGTTGAACTGATGGTTCCGGTGATCGATCACCATTGCAAAAAACGTGTCATACACACCCTGGAAACCTACTTCGAAGACAATGTCAAAAGCAGGTGGCTAGATTCCGAGGGAAATTACCGGGAAATCCGACGGCGGCCAAATCAAGAACCTTTTCGCAGTCAATACGTTCTGTACCAGGAAGCTTGTGACATGTACCTGGCCTTTACCAACCCCAAAGCCACCGTCTTCAAAGCCCACCGCGGCGAGACGGCATGATCCTGCTCAGCCACCCACGATCTCAACTCAAAACGCCAAACCCGACCGTAGCATGATCGTGTCACGCAGGTCGAGTTTGTCCTGGGGAAACCCGGACCTGAGAATGATGTCACGGTTGGAAACGTAACCGATTTCGAAAAAGCCGGTTCGGCCTTTCGGGCCCGTGTATTCGATCCCGATAAAGCTGCGGATGTCATTCACATCCACCTGGTCCTTGATGGTGACGTTCAAGGCCGGATTGGGATTCTCGAATCTCCGTTCCACGGCCCAACTCCCACCACCGTATTCGGACCCTACGTAAGCCCACATCTCCCCGCTGGTAAAGCTGCGGACCCGTTGTGCCAATCTCGGTCGTGGAAAATAGAGGTCAAACCGAAAATCGGGTGTAGGCGTGATAAAAACACCAAAGCAGGGCAGTAGTTTGATCCGTTGACGGTCCAGGTATTCCACACCGAACTTGAAGGTATTGGTCTGGTTGAGCCGAAACCAACCGAGTAGGACCCCCTGGTATCGCAGGGCGCGCCTCCCATGCGCCGTAAACGTGGTCGTACTCGAACTCGAGTGCCTGAAATCCGAATAGAAACCGATGGTAAAATCGGTCTCGAACCCGACCCGGTTGCACTGGTTGGAACAGAAATCGGTTGACAGGACCGCATCGTAGACCCGCGGTGGCAGATTGTAATTGGCTTCCTTGGGCCCTCCCCACCAATTAAATGCGAACCCGGGACTTACCCGCAGTGGGCTCCAGTTCGGGTTCGGCTGAAACGTCATCGTCGTGGCCAGTTCCACCGTGTTGATCGACAGGTAATTCGCGCCATTATGTCCGTTACCGGGCAGTGTTGTCGAACGGAAACGGGTCCGATCAAAGAACCGGGTCGGCTTGGTTTCACTTCGGAAATCGGCCCAGTTCTGGGCTGGCCAGGCCCAAGCCGTCTCGGGCCACCGCTTGGGAAACCCGCCATAGTTGGATGGACTGAATTGATTTGGGGTCGGTGTGATAAACTGTTGCTGGGGCGGCAACACGGTAATTGGCGATGATTGGTTTCCCAACGTCATCGGAAACGTCTGCGTTCTGGGTTGGAATGGATCAAAGGGCGGCGCGACAACCTGTGATGGTGCCGCCACACCGCTATTGGCATTAATGGGGGGTAATACCGTAGGGGGTAATGTGGTGGGTGGCATTACGCTCTGGGGGGCTGGCTGACTCGGATAAGATGGCGGAGAGTAGGTTTGCCCCGAAACTTGCCCGCAAACATAGGCACTCAGTCCTAGGAAAACAGCAAAAAGATAACCTTTTTGAAACAAATTGTTCATTTGCAACATCACCAACGGCCGATAACGACTTGTTTTGGAATCGGCGGTTAATTAACAGCGTGCCGCACAGGCGTCAAGGCGAATTCAATGGTTTGTCACCGTCATGAAGCGCGATTTTCACTGCCTTCGCTTGCCGGCGCTGGCGGTTTCCATTTACACCGAAGGCAGAAAACCGAAATTCCCGTCTTCGATTCGCTTTTTCATTTTTTTACGGGGACAGCAAGATGAGTGGCAGCAAGTTGATTATCACCTAGTTGGATTATTTCCGTACAAAAAGCGGTCTTTTGAGTAAAACAACCGACGAAACGGAGGTATTAGTTTTAGTTTTTGATTAAACACTTTTCAATTAGCTGCTTGTTTGCCATTGATTTTACCGCTAATCTGCAAGCAATTACCTACCTATTTCAACAGACCTAGAGACCCGCGGTAATCGCAATCGGTCTCAATGCTAAAGAATTCTCCTAGGTCAAAATCAGGAAGAATCAGAACTCGAGGGAAACGAAATGCTTGTTTTGAGCCGTAAGATCGGTGAACGGATCTGGATTGGCGACAACATAGCGGTGACCGTGGTTAGGATCACTGGCGGCGGTGTCCGGCTGGGTATTGAAGCGCCGGCAGAGCTACCAGTGGTGCGTGAAGAGTTGAAAACAAAGATGGAGCAGGAAGCCAGCAACGATGATGTGGATCCGGTACCCAACACCATCAAATTTCACCAAACCTAGTTTCGCTACAGTATCGACCCCAATCCAAGTTACTGTAACTTATCATTGAACTCAGGTAGCTGGGCGGTTTGTAAATCGTCCACCAGGACGGCAGAACCTGAACGAACGTCAATTTTCCTGCCGCGGTTAGCGTCGTTGTCCTGACCTGCTTGTGCCAGGTACAGCCGCACTGCTTCCAGTTTCTGGTCTGCCGAGGCTTCTCCTGTTTTTTCTTTTCCCGGCGCACTTCCCCAGACTATTTTTATTCCGTTGGCCGTTCGTGGCCAAATTTCAAACGGGTTTTTATTGGACTGGCTGCCAGGCGGATCCCACGAAACAATTCGATAGCACCCCAACTTACCCCAGTCTGCACCGTTAATACTGCCGATCTTGGCAGCATCAATGACCCGATGGTCCTGCCAGACAGCCCATATCTTTTGTTGACCCGGCAACGGCCGCGAGACAGAGATGCGGACAAGCTTTTCCGAACTGATGGTGTCCATTGTCCTGGGATCCATCAACACACCGTGTCGGTCGATGACTTGCTGCCCCGATGAGGTTGCGATTTCGACCAGACCGATCGGTTGACGGTATTGTAGTTCCACATCCAATCCATCTGCCACTTTTTCGACTCGATTGATTTTCTCGACCCAAGGCCAGGACTTACAGGTGGCAACGGCAGAGGGTACTAATTGGTTATCAAGCAAACTGGCATCCTGCTGAAGATTGCCCAGAATCTCCTGTTTCAGATCAACATCGACCCATGCCGGGGGTGTGTCGACCTGAATTTTCTGTTCGGAGAGTTGGTATTCGGGCAGGTCGACGAGTGTTTGATAATGAGCGGGCCACAACTGAATCGCCCCGGATATCATCCCGACCGTGGCCAGCATGAACCACAATGCCGGATGCAATACGACGTACCGCCACGAGGCCGTTCTGTTCGAGCTGTTACTCTGTCTGCGAGCCATAACCAAACTGGATCCTGATTATTCCTGATTTTGCCAAGAACCGATGCCGGTTCCCAAGTCCCCAACCGAGAGAGCGGAAGAAAAGGGCAGATCCGCCCCAATTTCTCGATTTCCCGTTCAATCTCCCTTGAAACAGATTCGAATTTTGGCGCACAATTCTTTGCAGTGAATTGCCTTCTGGCAAAAATCATGGTGAATGGCCCACTACTTTGGGGATTATTATGGTGGCGAGCATTATTGGAAAACCGTTTGTTTTTGTCTTAATGATTTTGGCGATCACACTGTTGACGACGTTTGGCTGCAGTGAACCGTACCCCTTGAGCGGGACAGTGGAGGTGGATGGCAAGCCGATTGAGCGAGGGTCGATCGTTTTTCAACCGGACACCGAAAGAGAGGGTTCGGGACCGTCGGCCACGACGCGAATTTCCCAGGGCAAGTTCCTGATACCCGCCGGGCAGAAAGTTCCAGTGGGGCCGACCATTGCCACCATCACCGATGATTCCCAAGCAGGCCGAAAACTAACCGCCCAGTTTTCGTTTCCACCCACGCCTACCGAAGATTTCTTGATCGTCGCCCACGACGCCAGGGATGAATCCCCCTAGCCGGGCTACCAGATCCGCACGGCCGTTTCAAGCTCGACGGACAATGACTCGTAAACACGTTCTTTGACACGTTCGATTAACTCGAGGACTTCCTGTGAGGTTGCCCCGGGGCTTGCCAGGAAAATATTGGCGTCCAGTTCGGAAACTTGAACTTGCCCCACCTGCAAGCCTTTCAATCCGCACCGATCGATCAGTTCACCCGCTGATTCACCACCGTGGTCTTTAAAGACGTAAACCGCGTTTTCCTGAGAAAACGGCTGAGTCGACCTTCTAACGATCCACAACTTCTGCATCTGCTTGGTCAACATTTCCGGACTTTCTTTTTCAAACTGGAACGTTGCCCGCAAAATCACCAATTCATCGAGACTGCTCTGCCGGTAGGAAAAGGAGAGCGAATCTCCGCTTCGTGTCAGGACTTCACCCGACCGGGTTAACACCTCGGCCGACTCGATCCAGGTTCCAATATCCTCACCGTGGGCCCCCGAGTTGCAATGCAACGCACCGCCTACGGTGCCAGGAATTCCCACCAACTGTTCCGGTCCGGCAAAACCTTCACGAACCGCGGTCGAAACAAAATGGGCCAACTTGGTACCTCCACCGGAGGTGATCCTGTTCTGGCCAACACTTAATTCACAAAATACAGGGGCCGCCAAATGCAGGACCAGGCCTTCAACCCCCTCCTCCCCTACAACAATATTCGAACCGCTACCGATCAGCCGAATGGGCTTTTGTTCCTCTGAAAACCGCATGACCAACGCAGTCAGTTCTTGTTCGGTTGTTGGCTCGGCGAAATATTCCGCAGGCCCACCCAGTTTCAGACGGGTATAGCCCGCCAGTGATTCGTTTTCACGAGCGACATGTTCGAATCCATCAATTAACGACATGAAAGAAATCCGTGGCTGGGGGCTAGTATTCCAATGCTTCAATCTAGACTTTGATTCGTGAAACTAAAATGGGTTCTATCCAGACCCCGTCATTTATTGATCCGAATTGAACATTATAACGCATGCTACCAATATCGTTCCAGAACGATTTGCCCGGGCGCCTTGCTTCGATGCCGTTTAAGGTCCCGTTGACCCAATTTTTCTTCCATATCATCGAGCATCGCCGGGTTACCGCACAACAAAACGGTTGAATTCCCAGCAAGCAGCTCCGCTTCTGCGATCTCTTCCAGTTGTCCGTTTTCAAGCAATGCTGGAATTCGCCCGGATACGATTCCCTCGCATTTCTCACGAGTCAACGCTTGGATCAACTTGAAACGGCCCGGATATTGTTGTTGGTAATCCAACATCTCCGCCGTGTAAGCCAAGTCGGTTTTGTGCCGGGCACCGTGAACGACACATATTTTCTCATAGTTTTCCCAAGGTTCGTCGGTCCGCAACATGGCAATGTAGGGCGCTAACCCGGTCCCGGTCGAAATCAGCCAAAGCACTTCGGCCGCAGGCGATTTCTTCAAAGTAAAACTGCCCGCTGCCCGTTCAGCCACTTCAATTGTGTCCCCTTCGGACAAACCCCAGAGTTTTGGGGTCAGCTGACCGTCCTCGACTAATACGATAAAAAACTCGAGGTTATCACCCGGCGGAGATGCTACCGAATAAGGCCGGTTGATCCGCTGGTCTCCATCGGAAACGGCCAATTGCAGGAACTGTCCCGGTTCAAAAGATGAAACATCTGGCGCATTGACCGTCAGCGTAAAAAGACCGTCTGTCCAAACTTTCTTTTCGACAATTGTGGCATGACACCATTTCGGCATGATTCGCTCTTTCCGATACATTTCCATACAAATCGACAAGGACAGAAAATCCTTTCAACAGGAATCCGGCCAATACGATTTGAATTAATTAGCTCGCCATGAGCAGCGAATATCTTCGTTGATTTCAAAATGAGATTCAAGAAGAGGTACCGATGATGCTAATTCACGGACCGAGAGTGACCTAGCGGGACATTCGGCTGATCAAACCCGAACCTGAGGCTTGACAAACCGCCAAACCAGGTTGTAACGCGGTTGGGTTAATTGGAAAATTTGCCTATAAATTGAGATTCCAAGAGTTTCCCATTCCAGGTTGAACCGATGCCCTTTAACCCCGATCAGATCCCCAGCCGCTTTGATTTTCAGGCGGCTCAATCGCGGCTGTACCAGAACTGGTTGAAACAGGGATATTTCCACGCGGAGCCGGACCCTCAGCGGGAACCTTTCACGATCGTGATCCCGCCTCCCAATGTTACCGGAGCATTGCACCTGGGACATGCCCTGAATAACACTTTACAGGACATCATGATCCGCATGAAACGCATGCAGGGTTTTAATGCGCTGTGGATGCCCGGAACGGACCACGCCGGAATTGCGACCCAGGCAGTGGTTGAAAAGCGTTTACGCGAAGAAGAGGGAAAAACCCGACACGACCTGGGACGCGAAGCACTGGTGGAACGAATTTGGGATTGGAAACAACAGTACGAAAAACGAATCCTCGGCCAACTGCAGCAGCTGGGTTGCAGTTGTGATTGGGACCGCACGCGATTTACGTTGGACGAAAACTGTGCAACAGCGGTTCGCTTTACCTTCCATGACCTATTCGACAAGCAACTCATCTATCGCGGCAAACGCCTGGTCAATTGGGACACGTTTCTGCAAACGGCTGTCAGTGACGACGAAGTCGTCTCGAGAACGGTCCAAGGTCATTTTTGGCACTTTCGATATCCCGTCATCGACCCGTTGCCCGGTGAACCGGAATACGTCCAGGTGGCTACGACGCGACCGGAAACGATGCTCGGAGATACGGGTGTTGCCGTGCATCCGGACCCCGAAGGTGCATTACTGAAATTCACGGCTGAACTCGAAGACAAAATTGCCAAGGCAAATCCCGCAGACGTCGAAACGCTAAAAACAGAACTGGACGCTACCAAGTCACGTGTTTCGGCGATGTTACCCAAACTCCTGCAATTAAAAGCGATGGCCGACGATGGCAGAACCATCCGCTTGCCTTTGATGGACCGTGAAATCCCATTGGTTACCGACAGTTGGGCCAAACCTGAATTGGGTAGCGGTTGTGTCAAGATTACACCGGCCCACGACCCCAATGATTACGAAGTCGCCAAGCGTTGTGAACTGCCGATGATCAATATCATGAACACCGACGGGACGCTAAATGCAGAAGCGGGCACCTACCAGAATCTGACGATGAAGCAGGCCCGCAAGCAGGTGGTTGCCGACCTCGAACAACTCGGGTTGCTGGATGAAACCGAAGATCGACAAATCGAGTTGCCTCATTCAGACCGGAGCAAGACCCCGATCGAGCCCTTCCTGGCCGATCAATGGTTCATCCGCATGGACTCGTTGGCTCAATCGGCGATGGATGCTGTTTCCGATCATCGGGTCCGCATAACACCTAGTCGATATGAAAAAGGCTATCTCGATTGGTTGGCTGAAAAACGCGACTGGCCCGTCTCCCGCCAGCTTTGGTGGGGTCACCAGATCCCCGTTTGGTCATTACCCTGTCCCACCGAACAGGATTGCGAAACGGCCCGGCAAACCGTGCTGGCCCTCGACGGCTATGATGAATCAGAGGTGTCGATCCAAACCGAACCTTGCCATGAAACGGACGAGTCCAAAAGAACCCAGCTGGGGTTGCCACTGGCAACCATTCACGTATGCATCAAGCAGGAAGGGTCCCCGCTGGAGGATCAATTGGTGGCCGCTGGATTCCAGCGTGAAGAAGATGTTCTCGACACCTGGTTCAGCTCGGCATTATGGCCCCATTCGACCCTCGGCTGGCCCCGCCCAACACCCGAACTCAACACCTTCTATCCCACCAATGTCTTGATCACCAGCCGGGATATTATCACGTTATGGGTGGCTCGAATGGTTTTGGCCGGCCTCAACAACATGGGTGAAGTCCCTTTCCACCGCGTATTTATCCACCCGAAAATACTCGATGGATATGGTGAAACGATGTCCAAGTCAAAAGGTAACGGGATCGATCCGCTGGATGTCATCGACAAGCTTGGCGCCGATGCTCTCCGGTTCGGGATGGCTGATCTGACCACCGAGACCCAGGACGTACGGATGCCGGTTCAGTTCGAATGCCCGCACTGTGAACATTCCTTTGACCAAACAAAAAAGAATCGGGAATTAGGGCGGGTGGACTGTCCGAAATGCAAACAGCCGTTTTCGACTCAATGGTCTAAAACCGAGGAGGACCTTTCGTTACCCCGCGGACTGGTCCTCAGTGAACGATTCGAACGTGCTCGAAACTTTATCAACAAGCTGTGGAACGCATCCCGTTTCGCCATGATGAACCTCGAGGGTTACCAGGCGACCACGATTACCCCGGAACAACTGACGGTCGAAGACCGCTGGATTCTCAGCCGGTTAACCACGGTATCCCAAAATGTTTCTCAATCCCTGGAGCAGTTCCGCTATGCGGATGCGACGCGCGAGCTGTATGAATTCGCCTGGAATGAATTCTGCAGTTTCTATGTTGAAATGCTAAAAGACCGATTTGCTGACGAGCAGCAACGCCCTCATGCACAGCGAATGATGGCCTTTACCCTGGATTGCCTGCTACGGTTACTGCATCCGATTACCCCTTTTATTACCGAGGAGATCTGGTTACTTCTGGCTAACCTGTGCCCCGAGAGAGGGTTTGACACCGTCCAAAAGGCGACCGATTCGATCATGGTGGCAGATTGGCCCGAATTGAACCCGGCTTGGCAGGATAACGAGATCGAGCAGCAATTCTCACTTTTCCAATCGACACTGGCCGCATTGCGAGAAATCCGAAGCCGTCAAAACCTGGCCCCCAAGAAGCAGATCCGTTTCTCCATTCGCTGCCATTCGGAGTTGACCGATTTGATCAAACCGATGGGCCTGTTCTTTTCTTCCATGGCTGCCGCCGATCTGGAGGAGATCTCGGACCAGGTTACACCGCCCAAGATTAACGCCACGGTCGCGTTGCCCAACATGGAGATTTTTGTCGACCTGGCCGGTCTGATTGACGTTGCCGCCGAATCAAAGCGGCTGGAAAAAGAACAAGCGCGGTTGCTGGGAATGATTGCCGGTAAGGAAAAACAATTAGCCAATGAGAAATTCGTCAACAATGCCAAACCGGAAGTCGTCGCCCAGGCGCAGGCATCCCTGGCGCAAATCCGCGAACAGCTGAAAACGGTGGCTGAGGCACTGTCAGACCTGGAAACGCTCAAATAGATCGTTGTTCCGGACCGAAGCAAACGGCACGGCACGGGAACATGGCGGTAAGTAACACCAACCTGTTGCGATGACCTAGAACGGCATCGTCATTTCCATATCGTAGGGATCTCGCAGCCCGTCACCCAGACGTTTCAGGGCTTCATTCTCAATTTGACGCACTCGTTCGCGCGTGAGCCCCAGCTTTTCACCAATTTCTTTGAGCGTATGGGGTTCCGTGTCAAATAGTCCAAACCTCATTTGCAAGACTTTCGATTCCCGCTCTCCCAGTTCATGCAACATCGACATGACATGATTTAAAACATCATTTTCGAGCATTTCGTCATCGGGAGCCCTGGTCCGTTCATCCATGACCATTTCGCCGAGTGACCACCCGGCCTCGGCCTGATCGGTCTGCGGTGACGAGTTGTAAATCTGGATCGCCTTTTTGATGATGGGCAATTTACGCTTGGGCAAACCGAGTACGCGGGCAATTTCCTCGGGCGTTGGGTTTCGTTTCAACTCATCGGTTAAACGGTTTGTGGCCCGCCGCCATTTCGACAACAATTCCACCATGTAAGCCGGAATCCGAATCGTTTTGGCCGAATTGATCAAGGCCCGCTTAATCGACTGTTTGATCCAGTAACTGGCATAAGTACTGAAACGAGTCCCCATGGTCGGGTCAAAACCTTCGACCGCACGCAGCAGACCGAGATTTCCCTCTTCAATCAAATCCTGCAGTCCAAGACCTTTGCCGGTGTAGCCTCGTGCAATATTGACCACCAGACGCAAATTGGCTCGGACCATCCTGTCGCGAGCCTGAACATCGCCAACCGCGATTAGATTCGCCAGATCTTTCTCTTCCTGAGCCGTCAACAGGTTCGTTTCGTTGATTTCACGCAGGTAAGTTTCCAGCGGAGTTTGCAGGGAAGATTCTTTTCGAGTCTTGCGCCGCGCTTTCTTCAAATCTGCATCATCTTGTTTCGCGTAATCTGACGGATTCGCGAGATCTGCGGGGCCGTTGGACGGTGACTCAATCATAAAAATCCCAAGTGTAAGAATGACAAGCGTAAGACTAGATTCGGCGCGAACGTGGTTGACTCTGCAAGCTCGGTAAACTACGACGATTTACAGCGAATTATATCGATATGCCGACTATTCGGTTTGTATTCATTATCGTGCTTATGGCCGCAGTGCCAAACGGACCTTGCTGGAAATTAACATTTTCAATTTGCCCAATGCGGCAGCCGGAGCTAGGTTCCAATTTTTGAAATTGGTTTCGTCCCTATAGTCTAGGATGAGAAAAACGATGACGAAGTGAAATTAAAAACGTAAACTGAAAAACTGCCAAGATCCAGACATTATCGCCTAACCCGTTTTAAAGCCCAGTGTTACGACCTACTATTGGCGGCATTCCCCGCCCCAGGAACCAGCACTTCCGAAGGGTGGAATAACCCTGGGCCACATTTAACATCCCACATCGATTCGTTTCATAAATGGGTTTGTCAAACTGCCGACAGGCATCCCTGTTCCGTGTCGATAGCCATTGGGACAATCATCTACAGCAGGTTTCTCAAGACGGTCTGCAAAATCCCGCCGTTGCGGTAGTACTCCATCTCGACCGCTGTATCGATTCGAACGTTGACCTCAAACGACACCGTCTCACCCGAGTCGCGTTTGGCGACAACGGTTACGGTGGACCTGGGTTGCAAATCGTCATCGAGTCCCTGAATGTCATACGTCTCATGCCCGTCCAGCCCCAATGACTTCCACGATTGGGAATCGGCAAACTCCAACGGCAATACGCCCATTCCGACCAGGTTACTACGATGTATCCTTTCGTAACTTGCGGCGATCACCGCTTTGACACCCAGTAACAAAGTACCCTTGGCCGCCCAGTCACGACTGGAACCGGTGCCGTACTCTTTTCCGGCCAACACGATCAGCGGAACATCGTCGGACGCGTATTTCATAGCCGCATCGTAGATCGTCATCACTTCCCCGGACGGTATATGGGTTGTCCAACCACCCTCCGTACCGGGCGCCAGCTGGTTACGAATCCGGATATTGGCAAACGTCCCTCGCAACATCACCTGGTCGTTGCCCCGCCGCGATCCATAACTGTTGAAACTGCGAGGTTCGACACCGTGTTCCTGGAGATACAGGCCCGCCGGGCTGTCCTTGGCAATCGATCCGGCCGGCGAAATGTGATCGGTGGTCACGGAGTCGCCAAGGAGCGCCAGGCAACGGGCTCCCTGGATCGGCTGCACGGGTCCAATGTCCGGTGTCAGGCCAACCAGAAACGGGGGTTCCTGGATATAGGTACTGGCCGGTTCCCACTGGTAGATATCGCTCTCTCCGACCTGGATGTTATTCCAAACCAGGTTGGAATCAAACGCGTTGGCGTACTCCTTGCGAAACATCTCCGGTTGGACCGAGTCACGCAGCAAGTCGATAATTTCATCGTGCGTGGGCCAAATATCTTTGAGGAAGACCGCTTCTCCATCCGGGTTCTTGCCAACGGGCTCAGTGGTCAAATCGATGTCGGTCGTTCCTGCCAAAGCAAAGGCAACGACCAACGGTGGACTGGCCAGGTAGTTCGCCTTGGTCAACGGATTGATACGACCTTCAAAGTTGCGATTTCCACTCAGCACGGCGGCGGCGACCAATTCGCCGGCTGTGATGGCATGAGCGACGGGTTCCGGCAAAGGCCCGCTGTTTCCAATACAGGACGTACAGCCGTAGCCAACCGTATGGAAACCGAGTGCCTCGAGCGATTCGGTCAAGCCGGCTTTTTTCAGGTAATCCGTAACAACGCGGGAACCTGGTGCCAAGCTTGTTTTGACATAGGGCGGCACTTTCAGCCCCCGTTCAACCGCCTTGCGGGCAAGCAATCCGGCGGCAAGCATGACCGACGGGTTACTCGTATTGGTACAACTCGTAATGGCTGCAATGACCACCGCGCCATGACCGATTTCCGTCGATTGACCGTTCTCTTCAACGCGGCGCGTCCTGGTCAGTGCTTCATCGCTCAATTCAAATCCACGACTCCCCACCGGATCGACCAACGATTGGTTAAACGACCGCTTCATATCCGACAGCGCGATTCGATCCTGGGGTCGCTTGGGACCCGCCAAAGAGGGTTCAACCGTTCCGATGTCCAACTTGAGCGACTGCGAATAAGTTGGCACGGTCGAATCTGTCGTGACAAACAACCCTTGTTCACGGAGGTAGGATTCGACCAGTTCACATTCCTGATCCGTCCTGCCGGTCTGTGACAGGTAGTCAATCGTCACTGAATCCGAGGGAAAGAAACCCATGGTGGCCCCATATTCAGGCGACATGTTGCCCAGGGTCGCGCGATCGGCCAACGACATGTTGGCCACACCGGAACCGAAAAACTCCACGAATTTCCCAACCACTCCGGCCTGTCTCAATTGCTCCGTCGCGGTCAAAACCAGATCCGTAGCCGTGGCTCCAGCCGCCAGTTTGCCCACCAGTTCAAAACCGACTACTTCCGGCAACAACATGTAAATCGGTTGGCCCAGCATGGCCGCCTCGGCCTCGATTCCGCCAACGCCCCAACCGAGCACTCCCAGCCCATTGATCATGGTGGTGTGGCTGTCGGTTCCGACCAGGGTATCCGGTACGGCGACGTCTCCCCGTTCATCCTGTCGAACGAACACCCCCTTGACCAGATACTCAAGATTGACTTGATGAACAATGCCGACATTGGGCGGCACCACACGGAAATTGTCAAAGGCCTTTTGACCCCATCGTAAAAATTCATAGCGTTCACGATTTCGCTCAAACTCCAGCTCGACATTGGCAGCCAATGCGGTGGAACTGCCGAATTGGTCGACCTGAACGCTATGATCAATCACCAGGTCCACGGGGATCAATGGGTTAATTTTGGTGGGATCGCCGTTTAGCCGGCTCATGGCCGATCGCAGCGCGGCCAGATCAACCACCGCGGGTACCCCGGTAAAATCCTGCAGCACAACCCGGGATGGCTTGTACGGAATTTCGACTTTAGCGGGCGACGCAGCCTGCCAGGTTGCCAGCGAGACAACGTCCTCTTTTTGGACCGTCGTCGCATCACAATTCCTCAATACCGATTCCAACAGGATACGGATGGAATACGGCAAGTTTGCCATCCGACCGATTCCCTGATCTTCGAGCGCCGATAACCGGTAAATTCCCAGGTCCCGACCCCCAACAGAAAATGTATCGCGGGCTCCAAATGGATCGAACTGTGCTGCGGTCATGATTCGCCTTTAATCGAAAGAAATGCCCCTCCAGGGAGCTTGTCGTGTTGATCGCGTGCCTTAAACAACGGAACACCGCGTAATGCCCCAACCGGTTGGTTGGATGGGATGATTGATTGATTTTCGGAATAACCACCTGAATGTCAACGGCTCAAGTCACGACGCAACCACTACACTGTTCAGAAAACGGAATTATCGTCAGAATTCTAAGACGTCAACCAACGTTTCGACCGCAATCCACCTGTTAATGCTTAAATGATTTCCCAGTCTCTTATCGCCTCAGCCGCAACCGTGCCTGCCTGGATTACGATTCTGTTCGCCATTTTGCTGGTGGGCCTGGTTGCCAGTTTGGCGCTCGAAGAAAAACTGCATGCCAAGAAATCAATCATCGCCGCTGCGTTTGCCGTGCTGTGCCTGTTCATTGGGACGTTGACCAACGTTCTTTCCTTTCAAAATGTGGTAGTTGGCTCTTACGAGGCAGAACCGCAAAACCGGGTGGAAGTTCAGGTAGTCAAAGACCCTGAGTCAGCAGCGGTCGAGACGATTGTCATCGAACCGAAGAATGAACCATCGAACGAACACGAAACAGATGATTCTGCCGAGAGTCACACGCCCACACCCGACGATCTGACTTTACACATTGGTGGTCATGAAATATCGATGCCCACCTACATCCCGGGTATCGACTGGAGCGTGATCGCCATCATTCTCGGTTCGAGCCTGTTTGTCGACGTGACCAGTCGCAGCGGACTTTTTTCCTGGATCGCCATCCGCGTTACCAAGCTATCCCAGGGTGACCCGTTGCGACTGCTCTGTTTTTACGGCGTGATGACGGTTCTTTTTTCCGCCGTGCTGAATAACGTCACCGCCATGATCATCGTCGGCTCTTTAACCGTCGTATCACTGGAGAAACTCGAACGCCGACAACAATTGATGCCATTCCTGCTGATTGAAGGCCTGCTGACCAACATCGGTGGCCTGCTGACGCTGATCAGCAGCGTGCCGAATATTATCGTGGGCACGACGGCCAACATCAGTTTCACCAGCTTCCTGTTGAAATCATCACCGTATGTCGTGATTGCAACGGCCGTAACGCTGGCCATGGGCGCGGCACTATTCCGCATCAAGGGCCTGCAGAGCGAAACAGAAAAACTCCAGGCACGCGAACTGGTATCGGGTTTTGACGAAAATGATGGAATCGACAGCTGGATCCGGCCAGTATCTCGAGACTCGGCATTCAGCTGGGAGACAA
>JABACA010000104.1 GCA_014237975.1 Mariniblastus sp.
AGATGGAGCTGCACCGGATCAAGACCGGGTTCTACTGGGTCTTCGCCGCTCAAGGGGATTCATTGAAGTTCTATGTCGACCGGGTCGTTTTCGAATAGAAAGCGATCGTCACTACCGAAATCGTCCCTGTCAAACGGACGACCCAACCACAAGTTAAAGAAGTCGTTCAAGCAGGGGTGGTCAACCCTTGGCCCTTGACACGGTATTACGCAGCCGGACCGATCAACGGCCTGAATTACAAAACGCTCCACATCAAAAAAAAACGGCCCGCTAATCGGCAGGCCGTTTTCGATATAAACATATAGAATGAGCTGTTCCTAGTTGGCACCGCAACCTGGATCACAACCACATCCAGCATCAACGCCACAACCAGCGTCAACAGTGTTGCAGCAGCGAGCGTGACGTCGACCGAAGTGATGACGACGCGTTCGGTGAGAGCGGCCAGAATCACAACCACAAGTGTTGTCACAGCCACAAGAGTTTTCAGTGCTGTCACAGCCACAGGTATTGTCACAGCCACAACTGTTTTCAGTGCTGTCACAGCCACAGGTATTGTCACAACCACAGTTATTGTCACAACCACATCGCTTAGCGACAGGTACGCGGACAAACTTCAGACGTGAAACGGTTTTCGTGCAAGGAACTTTCTTGACGGTGCGGCAACCGCATTCATCAACACAGTGAACACGCTTACAGCGAGTTACTTCTTTACATTCGCGAACCAGCTTGCAACGAGTTCGGCAACAGGAATCCTGACAAGGATCACAACATTGAACGGTTTCATTACAACCACAGTCATTTTGTGCGGTTGCAATACACGGCATCGAGAAAACGAAGCCTAGTACTAAAAGTGATGCTAAACGTAACATTATCTTCTCCAGTTAGAGATTATCTAAATTCACCTCCTTAAAATTGCGCGCAGGAAAGGGCAATGTCGGTAGTTTTTGCAATTTGGGCAGCATTTGTTAACACAGCTGACGTGACAAACTTCCGAAATCAGACAACTGATACAATCCGAAATTCAAATGGCTGACAAATCCGGAACAACACGAATTATGCGAGCTGCGACGAATCGCTTGAAATGACTGGCAACTGCCCTCAATCATGGCCGAAACGCAGACTTCGCTTATGATTGATACGCTTTACGGTTCCGTTACCGATTGCCCAACTTGCGTTTCCTTAGACGGACCCAGAAAACAGCCGATCCCGGTCATTGCCAGGAAACAGGCTACCAACAGATTGATCAACGACAACAACTGCCAGTGCCAATAATCAGAAAATGGAATTCCCAGAGTGGCTACCATGAAGAGCGACGTCGCTGTCCACGGAATCACACTTTCGATCATGGTGCCAGCGTCCTCAAGCGAACGCGACAGTACCTTTCTTGGTATTCCCAACCGATCGTACTTGTTTTTGAATGCGTCTCCAATAATAAAACTCGTCGCATATTGGTTGGACGTAAGTGCATTGGTAATCCCGGTAGAAACCAGTGTGGTCACAATCGTCGCTCGAGCTGAATGAACCAAGGACAACAATCGATTGACAACAGTCGGCATGGCGCGAATATGGTCCATTGCTCCGATAAAAACAAAAACCATGAATGCCGTGATAATCGCATCGTTTAATGCATACAGGCCACCACGGTCCAGCAGTACGCTGACTTGCGGTGGAACGGATTCAACCCAGGTTACCATCGAAACCGTATTGAACCCGGTGTAAACCGAATCGACGACGTCCGTGATCGTAAATGGCTGAATCAGCAATGCCAACACGCAAGCTGCAATCACTGAGGAAATCAGCACGGGCACCGTGGGCATCTTGCGCAGTGACCCAATCAACACAATCACCGGGGGCAATAACAGCAGCAAGTTGAAATGAAAAATGGAACGAAGTCCGACCAGATAAGGTTGAACTGTCTCCAGGTCGGCATTCGTCGCTGAGGGTGGATCAAGGAACCCCATCGCAAAATAGATCAGCGCGGCCAGCACGGCTGACGGAATCGTGGTAATCATCATCGACTTGATATGGTCGAATAAGTCGACGTCAGCGGCAAGCGCTGCCAGATTCGTCGTGTCAGACAATGGTGACATCTTGTCGCCGAAATACGCCCCACCAATAATCGCTCCAGCCGTAATTCCAAGATTCGCCTGTAAAGCGGTAGCAATTCCAAGAATCACAACGCCAATCGTACCGACCGAACCCCATGACGTTCCGGTTAAGGTTGAAAACACGACGGGTGCAATAAATGCAACCAGATAGAGGTACCTTGGGTCAATAATCTCCAGTCCCCAAGTCACCAGCATCGGTATCGTTCCGCACACGATCCAACTGGCGATAATCAGACCAATACAAAACAGGATAAAAAAAGCGGGTAATGCACGGGCCAACTTGTCGACAATGGACTTTTGGATATCTCTCCAATCGTGTCCTAGCAGAAATAACTGGGCGACCGTAATCGCAGCCGACAGGATGAAAATAATCTCCAATGGCATGGGAGTCGTGTTCAACCATAATGGCCTGACAATCAACCCATAAACGATCAGCGTTGCCAACACCAAGATCGGAAACAGGGCCTGCAGAAACGGTGTTTCTGGTCGCTCCTTGGCCACATGAACCCCAATCGATTACCGTTGTTTTAGAACACCTGCGAACCGGCAGGCGGAGTTGGATATCTACACTTTAACAAATCCCATCGCAACTGTGGTTAACCCACAGGTCAGAAAAGGGGAAGATCGCGCAATGCAACCCCAGCACGCAAAGAGAACTCGCAATCGGTCTATCGTTACTCGATTTCAAACGATTGCTGCATCGTCTGGTCGCCCATCTTGAGCTCAACCGTGTAGTTACCTGGCCGAGCACTCGTACGTCCTCGCGACCGGCCACCGCCACGGCCTCCCCGTGAAGACTGCCGGGGTTGAGGATAATAAACACGATGAAGCCCCGCATCCCGTTTGCCAGTTAATTCCGCGACTTGCTTACCCTCGGTATCTTTGACAACCAACGAGAAATCATCTTCGTCGACATCCTCATTCAGCTGGTACCAGATGGCCGCACCTGATTGCGGACTCGAGGCAAGTCGTTTGCGGTCTCCCGCAAACATACTGGAACTGGAACGTGTAAGCCGCGTCCAGTCGCGCACCGGGTACAACCGGGACTCCTGTTTTTTCTCGGAGTCAAATTGCTGAAATGGAACGATACTGTCCATCACATAGATGCCACGCCCGTGAGTTCCGATGACCAGCTCACCGTCCCGAGGATGAACCAACAGGTCCTGGACCGAAACACGGGGTAGTCCCTGATTCAATTCATGCCATGTTTTCCCATCATCCAACGACACAAAGACACCAAATTCTGTTCCCACGTAAAGCGTCGTTGGATTTTCTGGATCCTGCTTGATCACATTCACCGGGCCTTCCGGCAGGTTGCTGGAGATGGACTCCCAGGTTTGGCCGGCATCGCTCGTCTTGAAGACAAAAGGTCGAAAATCATCTTCCCGGAAACCGGTAAACGATGCATAGGCAGTATCCTTGTCCGTGTTTGAAAACTCGACTCGACTGCACCACCAGTTGGGTGGCTGGAACGGGAAATGGTTGGTCAAATCAGTCCAGTTTTCGCCACCATCCAATGTAATTTGGACTTTTCCGTCGTCCGTCCCGACCAACAGCCGTTTTTTATCTTTCTTGGATTCGGCAATGGTCGTGATCGTGCAGTGAGGGACATTTCCAGCAATTCTTTGGGGGTCGGCCGACGTCAAATCCCGGCTGATTTCCAGCCAATCGTCACCACGGTTAAACGATTTGAATAACTTGTTACCACCGAAATAGATAACGCGTGGGTCATGCGTGGACATCAGGATTGGCGAATTCCAGTTGTAGCGGTGAGCCGCTCCCTCAGTTTGTGGTGGCCGAATCGAACGACTGGATCCGGTCGCTCGATTTCTTCTACCAATCGCTCCAAATTGGGATTCGCTGAACACGATGTTGGAATCCTCTGGGTCAACCTGGACATAGAACCCATCTCCGCCACCCACTCGATACCATTCCTGTCGTCCAACACTGCCACTTGATTTTGACGGTCCACCCCAGGAACCATTATCCTGCAGACCACCATAGACGTGATAAGGTTGCTGCATATCAACGCCAATCGCGTAGAACTGGGCAAGCGGCAGGTTATAGACATAATCCCAAGTCTTTGACTTGTCGTAGCTGATATGAAAGCCGCCATCATTTCCCAACATCAAGTGATTTGGGTTGGCCGGGTTGATCCACAAGGCGTGATGATCCACGTGCACTGACGGGGCTCCATCCGAGGAAAATGTTTTGCCACCATCCGACGAGACGTATACGGGGACACCCAGCACATAAACCCTTTGATCATCTTTGGGATCCACACGGATCTGGCCATAGTAGTAAGCCGGGTTGCCACCCACGGCTTCACGATTGACCTTGTTCCACGTCACACCGCTATCGTCAGATCGATAGATCTCACCCCCGATCGGCCGACCGGGTGCCGTAACAATTTTCTGCGACGCGGTTAACGTCACGTTCAACGGTTTACCGTCTTTTTCAATGACTACCGTCACCTGATCACCATCCTGGTGATTTTGCAGCGCCGCTTGGACAAGGTCAACGTTTTCCGTATAAATACCGCCCACCGAAATAATCTTGTTACCGTTTCGAATCCCCGCCCGATAGGCAGCACTTCCCCGTTGGACCTCTTTCACGGCCGCACCAATTTCAAACATCTCGACACTAAAACCCAACTTGGTATCTACGGACGTATCGTCCGAGGCGGGATTGGATTGCTCATCTTCCTGTTTGGAACTCCCATCCTCTCCAGACTCACCTTCCTCGGTCTGAGGGTCACTGCGATCTGATCGACTGCGCCGCGGGGCCGGATTCTGATTCGAAACGGTCGCATACATGATTTTCGAATTTCCGGGGAAGACCGCCAGGCCGATCCGGCCAATTTCACCCGACGGCAATCCACCTTCAAGTTTGCTCCAGGAATCACCGCCATCGGTCGACTTGTAAATCGCGGATCCCGGTCCAGCCCCGTCGAAGTCCCATGCCCGTCGCAATCGTTCGTAGGTTGCGGCAAACAAGTTGTTGGGGTTTTCCGGGTCCACCACGATGTCAACCACGCCGACCTGCGGTGAAACGTAGAGGACCTTTTGCCAGCTTTCTCCTCCATCCCGTGTACGATACAAACCACGTTCTTCGTTCTCCGAATACAACGCTCCCAGAGCCGCCACATAGACAATCTTGGAATTGGTTGGATCAATCACAACTCGACCAATATGGTGAGTTTCTTTTAACCCGGTATTGGTCCAGGTCTCTCCCCCGTCTGTTGATTTGTAGACTCCGTCGCCCCACAAGGAACTGCGCTGATTGTTGGCTTCACCGGTACCTATCCAAATCGTCTGAGGGTCACGAGGATCGATGGCGATGTCGCCAATTGAAATGGTCTCTTCATTTTCAAAAATACATTTCCAGGTGGTTCCATTATTGACCGTTTCCCACAAACCACCCGACGCGCTGGCTACCAGGATGTGGTGTGGGTTATCCGGATGAACCTCGATGTCCGTCACGCGACCACCAGTTGCCGACGGTCCAACTTCGCGCCATTCAAATTCTTTGAACCATTGATCCTGGGCAACGACCGGCGCCAGGCTGGAAAAAACCAAAATTAAGATCGCTAGTATTTGCCAAGCCATTCGGTTGTTCATGTTGTCACGCTCAAGTAAAAAGATAAAAACGCCGCCTTACCGATCACTACCTCTAACCGCTCTCGATGGCTACCTTGATAATAATCCAACCTCATCTCAATTGCCAATTTGGCAACGGCTAACCGATCATCCACACCAAATAAATCTGGAAAAACCATGTCCCCATTGCCGCAGTTTCCTGATTGCCGAACCAGGTAATTCCGATCGGTTTAGGTAGTCGGTTTTTGGACCACGCCAATAGAAGATCCCTTGATACCGATTGCCGACAATCCGGACAGAACCTGAAAACCAGCAACCAAAAGGAAAGCTGTCGGTAAATCGATTGTTTGTACTGTGATTTCAGCGATACGTGGACTAATCGAAGCAATCGTCCAAGCCCCTCCCAGCATCAAACCAGACGCCAGGCTTGTATGAAAAGGCATCATTCTTTGTCCCAGGCTGATCGTCACCGGAGTCATGGCTGCAAAACCAATACCGGCCAGAAAACAAACAACGTAGCCGAGCGCGCCAGGCTCTATCAAGGCAAAACAGGCGACCACAGGTGCAAACAGAATCGGGATCATGATCATCGCCCATTTTTCCTTTCCCTCCGCCAGCAACGCGCCAGCCGACAAACCGCCAATCGCCTGGCCAACAATCATCGTCGCATTGGCCCAACCAATCATGGGTGCCGAGAAATCAGCTACGTCCGAGAGCGACCAGGTCGTATGCGATTCCGCAACATGACGCTCAATCCAGCGCACAAACAAATAGATCAAACCCATATTAACCATGAACCTGAACACCGACGAAAGATAAAGAAAGAAGACGGAACGCCAGTCGTAGTCTTTCAGTGAAACGGATTCATGCGGCTCGATTATCCGCTTGTGCGATATCTTTCGAATCGAAAAATACAACAGGATGCCAATGATAACTCCTGGAAGTAACAGGTAGACCAGGTTCCGTAACGAACCCGAACCTGTAGCTAAACTCGGGCCTGCCAGCGAACCCGTAAACCATCCCCCCATTCCGAACACGAAAAACCAGCTGATCGCCAAACTTCGTTTATCGCCAGCAAGACGCCCGATGGTAGACACTGCAATGGGATGGAACATGCCAACGCCCATCATCCCCAGAGCGTACAACACAAACAAAATGGTCGGCGTTTCCGCATACCCAATCAACGTCACCCCCAGGCCGCCAAGAACGACCCCCAGGCCTCCAAAAATTCGCGTATTCAGCCGGTCGCTGAGCCACGCGTACAACGGTTGTGCAAGTCCACTGAATAATGCGCCCATGCCAAGGAACGCGGCCGTCCTTTCAGGCGTTAACCGAAAACTCGTTTCAATCACTCCCAGCAAGGGTGGGACCAGGGCGGAATAGGTATCCACGGCGTAGTGACTGACCAATATCACGCAAAAAGGAAATGCCACCACCAACGATGGTATCCGCCAAGAATGACTGAGCTGGTCCGCAGGTGTTAGTTCGCTGTCGATTGGAGAATCCGGGCATTGACGTTTTTCTATCAACGCCAACAACTGCCGGTCAGCGTTCGTTTCAGGCTAATCTTTGTTGTCAACGATCGATAGCCGGCAGCCAAAACCCAGGCAGCCAGTCGCGATTTGTATTCGACGGTTGTGAAGCCAGGGCAAACACCGGCCAAGATCATCATCGTCTGATACCTTGTCCAGACGGATCGGGTGAATTACCGATTGCCAACACGCATGCCAATCGATCAAAGGACACAAATTCCAACAAAATCAATGTTTTTCCAGCAACTTGTTTTTCGATCGCGTCCGCCAATTTAACTGTTGAAATAAAGCAGATTTTTCCAGAATTTTACAGCTACTTTTGGGCAACAATCTGGTTCTATTGATGGAAACAAAAATCAACCTATCCGTACTGAGGAGTTTTTTTATGCATGTCAAGTCAGCATCGTATTGCCTGGCAGTGATGGCGCTGTTGGTAATCGGTTCAACCATCGAAGCCCAGGATCAGGGTCAACGACAAGGACGCGGAAATCGTGGGGCCGGGCAACAGCGAATGTCTCGATCTGCACTGCTAAGAGTTGAAGTAGTCCAAGATGAACTCGACATCAGCGAGGAGCAACTGGCTGACCTGAGTAAGCTCCGAGGACAAGGCAGGGGCGGCGGAGAACGTGGCCAGCGTGGCGGTGAGCGTGGCGAGGGCGGTGGAGAACGTGGCGAGGGCGGTGGAGAACGTGGCCAGCGCGGCGGTGAGCGTGGTGGAGAACGTGGCGAGGGCGGCGGAGAACGTGGTGGCGATCGTGGCGAGCGCATTCAAGCCGAACTCGACCAACTTGGTGAAGTTCTCGAAGAAGACCAAATCGATCGTCTCAATGAGATTTTTGTCCAAGTTTCCGGCGTCGCTGTGCTGCAAGATCCTCTCGTTGCCAAGGAACTTGAAATAAGCGAAGAGCAGTATGAAGAAATGAAAGAATTACGAGATGAGATGCGATCCGAAATTCGTGAAATGGCTCGAGACGGTGATCGCGAACAGATGCGAGAAAAATTCACTGAAATGAACAAGGAATTAGGTGAAAAACTGATGGGTGTCCTTAGCGATAGCCAGCAAGATGATCTTGAAGAGATGAAGGGCAAGAAATTTGATTTGCCCGAAGACGCCATGCCGCAACGACGTGGTCGCAGTCGGGGCCCAGGCGGCGGAGGTAACTGATCCAGCAAGATCTGAAAATTTGTCTGCTGATTTACAGCGGCTGTCGAAATCATCGACAGCCGCTGTTTTGCTACCAGGGCGTCGGTTGACGGCACTACCTAATCCAATGCAGAACATTTCTGATAACGCACCAGCGAGGCTGATCCTTGCTGACATCCCGTCCGAGAATCCAGTAATCATACAAGTTCTGGAATGTGCCGCTGGATTTCTTCAGCGTCAACCAGTTCTGCAGGAAAAACTCGAATTTGAAATCGGGCGCCGTGACGTAATACAGCGGCACTTTTACGCGACCCCTGAGTGGGTTGGTCACAGAAAAATTAGGTTTTCGCAATGTCCAGGCAGATCCCGACTCGGCACTAATCACCAAACCGTCCGTTTCCGTATTCACCCGGTCAAAATATTCATGCGCTGATTCCACTTCGACGATTTCAACTGTTTTTGGCAGAACTCGGCACGCACACCCCGCAAAGAAGCTCCCCTTGATCACTGCTAACCGAACTTGAGGACGGTCAATAATGTCTTCTACACTATCAAACAACCGCTTTTGATAATCAGGCACGACGATTGCCAGATTAACCATCAAGTACGGCTCCACGGACGGTAATGTTGCTGCCAGTCCAACCGTCCCCTCAATCTCCGACATGGCCACATCAAAATGATCTTCTTCTAGTTGTTGAAGGATTCGGTCCTTTTCAATCGGCACAAACTCAATATTGACCTGCAGATCATCGGCCAGGTAATAGGCCATTTCGATATCAAATCCAATCAATCGACCATCCGTGTTGAAATAGGAGAATGGCATCTTGGTCGGATCGTATCCAACACGAATGAAACCATATCTCTTGATCCGATCAATCCGGCTTTCACCTTGCTTGATCGGATGCGGATTGGGAACCGATTCCTTGAGAACGACCGGCCTGACAACGTTTAACGGTCGGTAATTTGGAAAAACCAATTCCCGCTCATTGACCAGGTTCTCTTTTGAATAACTCTCTTTAAAGTTATTTTCCAGGTAATACCTTATTCCGAGAACACTCATGATGACCAGCAACAATGAAACTGACAATCGAATTAAGAGTAAACGCCATTGAATGCATGCCGTTCCATTCAGGAAACAGCTTACCAATACCGTAAATGTAATCAGGTGCATGCATTTCATCAGGTCGCTGAATCGCGCTGCAACAACACCGGAAGCTAGAAACATGTTGAAAATATCGTTCGGCAATCGGGCAACATCAAGCAACAGCGGAATGGTAATGATCGGTTTTCCGAATGACCCCAACAAGCCAACACCCAACAGCGCAGGCATTTGGTCCACGTCAATGGTGGTTCCATAGAACCATGCTGCAAACGGAATAAAAACCAATCCAACCAGTTTCCCAACGTCTGGGAATGGATAAGCCAATGGCACCAGGAAATCCGGCTCGTTGTTTCTGTCCAGCGCCAGGTTGTTTTCTTTCAGCAACTTGTTAACGGATTCGATGATCATCGGTAAAACAACAAACGTGTTGCCGATGACGAACGCAGCAATCAAGGGATCTCGGGAAGCCCGCCAAACCGACCGAAATTTAACAGGAGTTATCGAGGAAATAAGGATGGGTAAGATCAATAGCGAGACCAGTAGTGCGGCAACAGAAAAAACCAGCAGGTAACCCTGGATCAGGCTGAATTGTCGGAAATCGATGGTGCCCGCCGTATATCCAACAATCCCGAACAACCCCAAGGGTGTCAGACCGATCACCAGTTTATTGAGCCGTGACAGTGCCTCGATAATCACGTCCATCGGTTCCAGCAAGCGTTGCTTGTTCGGAATCGACATCAATGCAACACCGACCCCTAACGAAAAAACAACGACCGCAGGAATCAGGTTTTCCGATAATGACCGAAACGGGTTGGAAGGCACAAACAGCTCCAACCAGTCAGGCGGTTCTGTCTGCTCGGAAAAACTGTTACTAAAAAAAGAACCCGTTTCCCAATGAGGAAACGACTGGGTCATGATGGCCAACATCCCCAGACCGATTATCCACAGCAATAGCAGTGTCAGGAAAGAAACTTTCAGAAGCCGAGCACCCTGAGTCAAGGAAAGCCGCCCGACGTTGGCGATCAGGGAAAAGACCACGAAGGGCAGTATGGCCATTTGCAGCAAGCCAACGTAAACGTCGCCAATCCATTTGACCCAGCTGCCATATTCACCGAAAAAAACTCCCCAGGCGATCCCGGCTAAGAGCCCCACGACAATGAGTGTCGTCAGGCTTGGTCTAACTCGCGCTGGTTGGTTTTCGTGCGTCATCAGTTTCTGTTCAAGTGAAATCTGCTACCAACATTTTTCATCCAGCCGCCATCGATCCGACACATCGATACGGTTGACGGTCAAACCTCAAGTTTGAGTAAGACCTTCAAAGTCGACAACTGGTTCGCCCAAAATAAAGGGGAAATGGCACAGGTTAACCCACCCTCCAATACGACTACAGGCCAAACGGTCCCGACGAATACAATATTTGGCCTAGCGCGAATTGTGATCAAGCAACTGGTAATGCTGCTTTAACCAATCCACACCAAAGTCATTCTGCAAGTCGCGCCACACCGTGTGCACATGATTCGCCTTGTTTTGTGTGTTGTCGTATTCCATCACAAATGTGGGTCCCTGGACCGCGTAGTAATGTGGTTTGCCTTTAACGGTCGACCCTGCCCAGGCAAAAAACATGTTCTCCTTGCCCGCAGCCTCAATCCTTTTTAAATCCTGTTCAGCCAACTCATTTCGAAGTCGACCGAGGTAGCAATCTACAATCTTCATCAACAGTGCCTGTTGATCCTGGTTCATCTCGCCATAGGGCAATCCTTTGGGCTTGAGCGGTTTGGCATCCCGTCCTGGGCCGTTGATAACATCCCGGGGCGCTTTGACCGCGATAATCGCCTTTTCCTGTTGCGCTTCGGAAAAACTGTTGACCAACTCGCGCCCCAGATCTTCCTGGCGACCCAACACCCTCAAACCTTTCATCGGACCGTTGCGAACTTCGGCTGGGTTAGAACCGATAAAGGCAGGGGTGACAACCACTCTTTGACCGCCCACGATTGTGAAGTTTAATGAAAGGTGATGTCCTTCCACCCGCCAGCCCCAGCTTTCGGAAAGCGAAGGGTCACCAAACAGAAAAAAATGATACTTTCCCGGATCGCGAATCGAATTTTGATTTTCCAGTTCATGCAACACTTGCTCCAAAGCCATGACCTGAACTGATTGCGAAAAACCACGATGGCTCAATGCGGTTTGCAATATGGCCATTGCCAACAATCTTTGGTGGGTGTCCATTTCATCAAATGCCAAACCACGGCGATCCATTGGAACAAACTGCCAGTCCTTGCGGAAACTATCAGCAAATTCAAACTTGACTTGCTCAACCTGCCCCGGTCTCAACGACTTTAACAAGACCTGGAATCCACCATGCAGTTCGTTGGCGATGTCATGAGCCTGGGTAACGGTCCCCGCCAGAAAACAGGATAGACTGATCCAGAACACAACCACTGCCAGGGAAAAGCGTGACATTAAGAAACCCACCTCAACAAAGAACGTGACGCAACTACGACAAGGCCAAAACTGGGCAGAGCTGTAACAAGTGACTACACAGATAATCAACTTAGCCAGACGACCATTCAGATACACAGAACTTAAAGCCTGAACAGCAAACTGAGTATCCCCTGATCTTGAGAATTCACAAGATCCGTCGGTTGCACCCAAAATTGCCAACGAGGACAAAAACGAATTCCGTGATAATCCAAGGCTAACCACCGGTTCGAAAACCACCTCATTTACTGTTAAAATGCCTACTGGCGAGTGGTCGGTTGGATCAGTTTTTTTCCTTGAATCACAGGATGTCCGTTAATGTTTGGTTGTGACCTGAAGACAAGGCTTCTGTGGACCTTACTGGCCGGATCGTGTGCAATCGGAGCCACGTCCGCCCAAGGACAGGACAACCGCTTCCAGCAGTGGGACAAGAATAAAGACGGCCAACTTGTTATCGAAGAGCTACCCCAGCAACTACGAGCTAATTTCCAGCGAGTAGACCGCAATCAAGATGGTTTCATATCCCAGGACGAACACAATCGATTTATTAATCGTGACCGCCCAGCTACGGACCAGCGGCAGGACAAAACCTATGAGTCTCACCGCGACATGGCCTATGTCCCCAATGGCCACCGCCGTCAAAAACTCGACCTTTACCTGCCATTAACGAAATCCGACAATCCACTTCCATTGGTGCTCTTTGTTCACGGCGGCGGCTGGAAGGGAGGTGACAAGGGGTCAGCACCTGTCCGCGAATTCATTGAGGCCGGTTTTGCTGTAGCAAGCCTCAATTACCGCCTTAGCCAACACGCGATTTTTCCGGCTCAAATTAACGACTGCAAAACGGCCGTTCAATGGCTGCGAACCAACGCCGATCAATATAACATCGACCCCGATCGATTCGGCGCATTTGGCAAATCGGCAGGAGGTCACCTGGTCTGCCTGCTGGGAACCACCAGCCACAATGATCAACACGCTGACAGCTCAAGAAAACCAGGCAACATGACCAGCCGGGTGCAAGCCGTTTGCAGTTGGTACGGTCCAACCGAATTACTTACGATGAACCAGCAGTCCAAAAAAGACAGCGTGATTGACCATGATGACAAGAACTCGCCCGAATCACTGCTGGTTGGAGGTGCTTTGCAAACTAAAAAGGACTTGGCAAAATCAGCCAGTCCCTTCGAACATGTAACACCTGATGATGCCTCTTTTTTGATCATGCATGGAAGCCGTGATCGGCTGGTACCCTGCTTACAGAGTGAGAGCCTCCATCAGAAATTAAAGTCAAACGGCGTCAACTCGCAGTTGATGGTCATTCCCGGTGCCGGGCATGGATTCGATCGCCGGAAGTACCTGCCAACCGTTATTCAATTTTTCCAGAAGGAACTGCACGAATCGAAGTAACTGAAATCGATACACACCCGACTGATTGCCTTACAGCCAGGAAGAGTGCCTGCCGTTTTTCCCCGTAACAACCTCACAACGATGCCGGACCGGTTTTGGAACAAGAAAGGAACACCAACAGCGGGCCGCACCATAAAAGAATTTGCCTTTATGGAGCATAACACTGCATTGACGGCGCTACGCTCTTTTAGTCCATCGCGTTTACGATCAAAATAAACTGCATGAAATCTCTCAAAAACAATACTGCGAAATTGCCACGGTTCAGCAAACGGCCCGCCCCGGGCGCCTTGCCGGGTACCTTTGCGATCTCGCAAGACGCAGAAACGCCAACCCTGGCGGTGATTCAATACAACTCGGAACAACTGGTAGAAAAAACGGTAACCGACGTGGACAGCATCGCTGATTACATCAGCGATGACACGATCACTTGGGTCAATGTCCAGGGCGTAGGTGATGCCTCGACATTTCTGCAACTCAGCAACATGTTTGGCGTTCATCGACTGGCGATGGAAGACGCCGTCAATGGAATGCAGCGGCCAAAGATCGAGTCTTATGGAGAGAAAATTTTTATTGTCGTGCGAGTCTTGAGCCAGGTCGCCAAACATCTCCGTAATGACCAGCTGAGCATTTTCCTTGGGAACAACTTTGTGCTGAGCATCCAGGAAAAACCTGGTGACCATTTCGGCTCGATCCTGGAACAAATTCGCGAGAGCAAGGGTTGCATTCGGAAATCGGGTTCAGACTACCTGACCTATGCATTGATCGACGCCATTATTGACAGCTATTTCCCACTGGTAGGAGATTTCGGTGAGGAAATTGAATTGGTAGATGAACAACTTTCTTCAAGTGTTCGTTTGAATTACATGGAAAAAATTCACGACCTGCGCGGTGACCTGATGACGCTGCGACGCTCAATACGCCCGTTAAGAGACGCCCTCATCTCTGTCAAACCAACCAACACAGAATTATTCTGCGAGGAAACAAAAATCTACCTGCGAGATTGCTATGATCACACAAATCAGTTAGTCGATTTACTGGACAACTATCGCGAGCTGTGTTCTCATTTGCGCGATTACCATATGTCCATTGTCAGTAACCGCATGAATGAAGTGATGAAAGTCCTGACCATTACCGGGACGATCTTCATTCCACTCAGTTTTATTACCGGTTTGTATGGAATGAACTTTGATACTTCTCTGCCAGGCAACATGCCGCTATTGAAATTGCCTTTTGGTTATATTATGGCCCTTAGCATCATGGTGGGAGTGGCAGGCAGTATGCTGGTGTTTATCTGGCGAAAAGGCTGGTTTTCTTCAGGCTAGTTCCGATCTTGCAACGCCAGCACTGCCGTACCCGGCCTCTCGATGCAACCCTCTACGTGGCAGGTTACTTTCTTCGGCCTCGGCGTTGGTTATCAATCTTTCCGTCGCCGTCCCGATCTTCGCCATAGGGAATTTCGTTCTCAAAGTAAATTCCCTGACGGCGGCCCGACGTGACGTGATCACGATATGTTTTTCGATCTTCTCTGGCAGCAAAGGACTTGTTCGCATTGAGCATTGCCGATTTAATTTCTTTCGCATTCGAAGAAATCGGTAACTGTTCCACGATCTGCCCCTCGAGTCCGAAGGTCCCCGATCTAATAATCAGAATCCCGGGCTTGTCGGTAGCACCCTGCACCACCTTGGACCAGTTTTCGTCGACGGTTTCGTCTTTCAATTTAAGGTGGAATTTACCTACGACTTCCGAGTCGGCAAACACCTGTTTCAACTCGGCTTCTACCGGCTGGCCGCTACTATTCTCTGCGTTCAAAAAAACGAGTAGTCGTTGATCAGCCGAGGCTACGTTCAGCGCCTGTCGAAAAGAGTTAAAGTCCTGTAGAGTCACATCTTCTTTTTGACCTTTCGGTGAATACTTGGCAGCGATCTGGTTCATGCGCTGGATCACCCCGGCATCACCACTGGCTTGTTCACCACGTCCACCACGTCCACCACGTCCACCACGTCCACCCAAACCCATCGACGGTCCGCGACCCGCGCGAGAAAGTCGTTCCTCACCTTCTGGGTCAAAGAGACAAAAGGCCGTATTTGCAAAGGCGCCACTAAGAAGTGCCCGCACCTTTTCCTCAGATTCCTTGTTCTCGTAAGTTTCTATTCGTATGCAAACAAACTTACGAGACGCGTCAATAAAATCTTCATTCGCGAACAAACTGTTCTGCGTTTTGGTGTAGCCCGGTCAGAACACGCCCGAAATCCCTGAACAGGTAGTCGCGGCCGACATGAAGAAGATGGGCCGATTGGAACGCTTGGCTTCGGCAAGACCCGTTTCCCAAGTCGTATACCAGGCAACGCCTGCGTCGCCGACTGCCTGTGGATTGTCGGGAACGTCCATTGCACTGCGCGTGCCCTTGTTACTGGATCCTCGCTGTCCACAACAAATTGCGGAAAACAAAAACAGCAGGCAAACCGATAATATAAGCGAGTTTTTCATTCCCTGGTCCACCAAAAAAATAAGCAGAAAACGCCCCTTATCTTATTA
>JABACA010000105.1 GCA_014237975.1 Mariniblastus sp.
CGATCTGGAGACGTTGGAAGCCTGTGAGAACCAGCCGAGCTTGTTGGAATTAACGGACCAATGGTTGCAGCGAATGCCGTTCCTGAAATATGGGGATTTTGATTTTTGGACCGTCTACGCGGATGCAGTGGAAAAAATGTTGCAGTCGGACATGGATATTATCAAATCCAATCCGACACTTACCGACCGCGAAAAGGAGTTCCAGTTGGCTGGGGCCGAGGCAACCCGGATCCGTTTTCTGTCGCTGTTGCAGGAAGAGGAATTTGAGGAGCTGCGTAAGGCTGGTGAGTTTCGCCTGTCGCACCATGCGTTCCTGGCGGCGTTGTTTATTCATTTGTACCGTGACGAGCCGATGTTGTATTCACCTTTCCGGTACCTCACATTACTGGTTGATATTGATGAGTTGTTTACCAATTGGCGGCAGCGACACGCGATCATGGTCCAGCGAATGTTGGGTACAAAAATTGGCACCGGCGGTTCGTCGGGACACGATTACTTGAACCAGACAACCCGTCAAAACAGGGTGTTCTTGGATCTTTTTAACCTTTCTACCTATCTTCTGCCTCGTACCGATCTACCAGTTTTGCCTGATGAGATGCGTAAAGTACTCGGATTTTTTTTCAGCGGTCACCATCAGGATTAACGGTTGGAAGCAGTTTGCATTAAAATACTATTAGTACCAACGAACCCGGATTAACTTACTTGATGGATGCCATTCATGTTCAGTAACGGTCGACAATGCGTGCTGTTGATAGGTTGCCAACTTGGTCTGCTATTCGCTTCGGCGGGGGTTTCGAAAGAGGTGCCGGTCGAATTCAACCGGGATATACGACCGATCCTGGCGGATAACTGCTATGCCTGTCATGGTCCTGATGAAAACCAGCGGCAAGCGGATTTGCGATTGGATATTCAGGCTGAGGTATTCGCCGATCGTGGTGGGTATTCGGTAATCGTCCCTGGTAAACCGGGCCTGAGCGAACTGCTGCAGCGAATCACTTCGACCGATCCTGATGAAGTGATGCCACCGGCGGACCATCGGAAAAAACTGACCGAGTCGGAAAAACAGTTGTTAAAGCGCTGGGTTGAAGAAGGTGCGAAATGGCAAACGCACTGGGCCTGGAGGCCTGCCAAGCGAACAACCATTGCCAATTCGTCAAACAAAACCGGCAATTACATTGACCAACAAATAGGTGCTCGGTTGGCGGCGGCTGGCCTGGATTCGGCCCCGCCGGCTGACAAAATTGTCTTGCTCCGCCGTTTATACTTTGACCTGATTGGATTACCGCCTACACCGGAACAAGTGGATACCTACCTGGCGGATCCATCTCCGGATGCGTATGAAAAACAGGTGGATCAATTGCTCGCCTCACCCCACTATGGTGAGCGGATGGCCATTTTCTGGCTGGACCAGGTTCGTTACGCCGACACGGTAGGCTACCACGGCGACCAGGATGTGAGTGTTTCGCCCTACCGTGATTATGTTATTGATTCGTTTAACTCAAACCGTTCGTTTGATCAATTTACCCGCGAGCAAATTGCGGGCGACCTGTTGCCAGCGGCCACACTGGAACAGCAAATTGCCTCGGGTTACAACCGTTTAGGCATGATGTCCGCCGAGGGAGGCGTCCAGCCGGAAGAGTATCTGACCAAGTATGCTGCCGATCGAGTTCGAACGACTGCCTCGGTTTGGTTGGGGGTCACCTTGGGTTGTGCCGAGTGCCACGACCATAAATTCGATCCTTTCACGGCCAAGGATTTCTATTCGTTTGCCGCTTTTTTTGCGGACATCAAAGAACGGGGGCTGTATTCGGGTGCCAACACGAGCGGCGTTTGGGGACCCCAGATCGATGTACACGACGAACAACTGCCTGGTTTAGTAGAACCGATCGATCAACAGATAGGCGCTTTGAAAGATTCAATGTTGTCACAGGTACCTTCCCAGACGGAACTGGCCGGCCTGAACCAACAGCAGTTGACTGCCAAACAGCCCAAGAGCCCCGATCCCAAACCGGTCGCACCAACAACCGCAACCACATCTCACTGGCCAAGATTGATCGCGGCAGTCGATCCGGGCTCACAGAATGAAGCTTGGGCCGAGCCGGCAATGGATCACAGTCAATGGAAAACAATGCAGCTGCCGGGTCACTTTGACACGGCCGAACTGCCTGGTTTCGACGGCGTCGTCTGGTTTCGCAAGACGATCGAGTTAACGGAAAAGCAGGCACAAGCGTCTGCCATCCTCCACCTCGGCCAGATTGATGACATGGACGTTAGCTGGGTTAACGGAACGCGAGTCGGTGGCTTCGAAGATCCGGGTCACCATTACACGGTGCGCCGCTACACCGTTCCTCCCGGTGTTTTGCAGGCGGGTAAAAACGTGATCGCGGTTCGCGTGATGGATCACGGCGCTCCGGGTGGCATCGCCGGGAAACCAGAGCAGCTCGCTTTGCAGCTCGGTGACGAGACCCTTTCGCTGGCTAACCAATGGCACTTGGCCCCGGGTGCCAGCCTGGCGGCGCTCAATCAACATGCTGTCCTGGAATCCGAGCAGGTCCAATGGGAAAGCGACATTCGCAGTAAGGTGTTTGCCTGGGACCGTCTGCGCCCGGTTGATTTAAGAACCTATCATCAAACGGCTCACCAGGTGTTGGATGATGAATCGGTTTTGATGACGGGCCCGGTAACCGACGAAGATTGTTACCTGCTAACACTGCAACTGCCTGCCGGGACCCATCGGGCTTTGCGACTGGAAGTGTTGCCCGATAAGAAGCTCCCCAATCAGGGGCCGGGCCGGGCCGGTAACGGGAACTTTGTGGTTACCCAGTTAAGAGTCGTCCAGGGTGACCATCGCGAGCGGATGGAGGAACTGAAAAAAGTCGTTGACTCGTGGCCAGAAGAATTAGCCGAGGTCGACCTGGAACTGGTCAATGCCACGGCCACCTTTGAACAGGCAGACAACGGTGCCAATCCGTATAAGAAATGGTCCGCCGCCAGTGCGATCGATCGGGATAAACATGGGCCCACGTTTGGCTGGGCGGTGATGCCACAAAACGGCCAGAAAAACGAATGGGTTGCCCAGTTCGCTCAGCCTTTGGAATTAAGCGAACCGGAAACGCTCACGATTGTACTGCACCAATATCACGGGGCGGGCAATCATGTCTTGGGAAGGTTTCGCATTTCTTCAACCGCCAATACTGACGCGACAGCTGATCCGTTCAAGAGTTTACCGGCCAAGGTGAAGCAACTGGTAGGAATGGACCCGGCCGACCGAACGGATTCCCAGAAACAGGTCGTGAAGGACTATTATTTTTCGATTGCTCCCGCGTTGGAACCGATTCGCCAGCAAATTGCGGAACTTGAAAAACAGCGGGAGCAGATAACCAAGGCCCACACGCGTACCAGCCTGGTGACGGTTGCGGTACCCCCTCGCGAAATGAGAGTTCTACCGCGGGGGAACTGGATGGATAAAACGGGTGACGTCGTGGTTCCCGAGATCCCCGCCCTGTTCGGTTCATTGGAAAATCCAGACGGCCGTCGGCTGAATCGACTTGATCTGGCCAACTGGATCGTCTCGGCAGACAACCCTTTGACGGCCCGGGTTTTTGTGAACCGTTTGTGGAAACTGTATTTTGGTACCGGGTTGTCCAAGGTTCTCGATGACCTTGGCGCGCAGGGCGAAGCCCCCAGCCATCCAGAGTTACTCGATCTGTTGGCCCAGGATTTTGTCGATTCCGACTGGAACGTAAAAGCGATGGTCCGAAAATTGGTAACCAGCCAGACGTACCGACAGTCTTCGGCGGAGCGAACCGGGTTAGACGAGCTGGACCCTTACAATCGATTGTTGGCCAGGCAGTCGCGTTATCGACTCGAGGCCGAGTTGATTCGCGACAACGCCTTGTCGGTGAGTGGGTTGCTGGTCACCGAAATTGGCGGGCGAAGTGCGAAACCTTACCAGCCGGCCGGTTTATATCGTCATTTGAACTTTCCGGCGCGGAAGTATGTCGCAGATGAGGGAGAGAATCAATTTCGTCGAGGCCTGTATACCCATTGGCAGCGGCAATTCCTGCACCCGGCCATGAAGGCTTTTGACGCGCCCTCCCGAGAAGAGTGTTCCTGTGAACGGCCGCGCTCCAATACACCGGTGGGTGCCCTGGTGATGCTGAATGATCCCAGTTTCGTCGAGGCAGCCCGAAACTTGGCCGAATTGACCATGCGGGATACCGCGACCGATGTCGGCAGTCGGGTCGACATGATGTTTCGACGAGCCCTCTCGCGAAATCCCAGCCCTCGGGAACGAAAGGTCATGACCGGTCTGTTCCAGGCCCATTTGACGCATTTCCAGGCCAATCCTGCCCAAGCGGAGTTGATTGTTCAAACGGGAATTTCGGAAGTGCCCGCTGATCTGTCCAAATCGGAGTTGGCGGCCTGGACATCGGTGGGACGGACGGTAATGAACTTGCATGAATTCGTGACACGCAACTAAGGAACAACGATGAACAACGTGCTTCAAGATCTGGCATTGCAACAAAACCGGCGAACGTTTTTGCGTCATGGAAGTGCTGGCCTTGGCTCCCTGGCACTCGGTTTGATGCTGTCTGACTCGGCTCGTGCTGGTCAAGGTTTAGTGGGTCGGCCGGACGAGGATAATCGCTGGACGGGTGTCCTGGACAAACTTCACTATCCCCAGAAGATCAAACGGGTCATCCATTTGTATATGGCGGGCGGACCATCCCACCTGGAGACACTGGATTACAAACCGAAGCTGGCGGAAATGAATAACCAGCCGATGCCCAAGTCCTTTACCGAGGGTCAGCAGATCGCCCAGTTGCAGGGTCAGCGGGGAAACTTGAAATGCCTCGGTCCGCAGCACCCATTCACCGCGTCGGGTAAGTCGGGTCAGATGATTTCGGATGTGTTGCCCCATATCCAGTCGATCGCCGATGATATCTGTATTGTCCGCTCGATGGAGACGGCGCAAATCAATCACGACCCGGCTCACACCTTGATGAATACCGGTTCGATCATCGGTGGCCGACCCTCAATGGGTTCATGGCTGTTGTACGGTTTGGGCAGTGAATGTAACGATCTGCCGGGATATGTTGTGTTGACCTCGGTTGGCGGTGGTCAATCTCAACCGATCGCATCGCGACAGTGGCACAGCGGATTTTTGCCTAGCCGGTTCCAGGGAGTCGAGTTCCGCTCCAAGGGGGATCCGGTCCTGTACGTCAAGAACCCGGCAGGGGTGGACTCGCGCAGGCAGCGCGACATCATCGATGCGGTTCGATCCATGAATGAACTGGGAAATGAATCGTTACAGGATCCCGAGTTACTGACGCGTATTGCCCAGTACGAACTGGCTTTCAAAATGCAGATGTCGGTTCCCCAATTGGTTGACATCCAGGATGAGCCAGAACATATCCTGGAGATGTACGGTACCCGAGGGGGGGACGGCTCATTTGCCTCCAATTGCCTGTTGGCCCGTCGCCTGGCCGAACGGGGTGTCCGCTTTATCCAACTTTATCATCGCGGCTGGGATCATCATGGCGGAATCCAGAAAGGAATTGAAGTCACGGCCAAACTTGTCGACCAGGCGTCGGCGGCCTTGGTCAAGGATCTCAAGCAACGCGGCATGTTGGATGACACTCTGGTGATTTGGGGGGGCGAATTCGGTCGAACACCGATGGCTCAAGGAAGTGGTCGGGATCACCATATCAAAGGGTTCTCGCTGTGGATGGCGGGTGGCGGTATCAAGCCAGGGATCAGCTATGGCAATACGGACGAGCTGGGCTATGCCTCGGTCGAAAATGTCTGCCAGGTTCATGACTTGCATGCTACCATGTTACATCAATTTGGTGTTGACCATCGGCGCTTAACCTATCGTTTTCAGGGTCGTGATTTTCGTTTGACCGATGTTCATGGCAAGGTGCTGAGTGAACTATTGACATAGCCTTACCCGTAGTCCGTTTTGTTTTCTTGAAAGTTAATTTACCAATAAGATGATGCTCACCGATTTGTCTGATTGTCAACGCGATACTGGTATGCCAAGTAAGCAGCCATCTCGCTTCTTGCCTGGATCACGCATCCTGTTTTTGGTCTGCTGTCTGGCGGCGATTGGAATTGGGCCTCACGCCGTTGCTCAAAATGAAGCGGTCCCGCCGTTAGCCGACTCGGATCGTGTGGACTTTGCGTCCGAGGTTCTGCCAATATTTGAAGCGAAGTGCTATTCCTGTCACGGACCTGCCAAGCAGGAGAGCAATTACCGACTGGACATCAAACAGCGCGCGTTGGAAGGTGGTGATTTTGGCAATCCGCCGATCGTCAGTGGCAACAGCAAGGAGAGTGATCTGTGGATTTACGTTTCCGGTGAAGATCCGGATTTGATTATGCCACCCTCCGGATCGGGCCCACCTCTGACGTTGTCCCAGGTCGAAACGCTCAAGCGGTGGATTGATCAGGGAGCGGAGTGGCCAGAGCATTTGAGTGGACACGGAAAAGAGGGGATCACGACGGATCACTGGGCCTTTCAGCCACTCAGGAAAGAGGGGCCTCCCCAGGTCGACGACTGGCCGTCAGACGTTTTTCCAATTGATAATCCGGTTGACTTATTTGTGGCAGAACGACTGCAGAAAAATTCCATTTCACCCTCCCCTGTGGCCGACCGGACATCGCTGATTCGGCGGTTATACCTGGACCTGCATGGCCTCCAGCCCGGACCCGATGAGGTGCGGGAATTTAACGAGACATCGTCTTCGAAAGCTTATGAACAGTTGGTCGCTAAATTGTTGGACCATCCGCATTACGGTGAAAGGTGGGCCCGGCACTGGCTGGATGTTGTGCGGTTTGGAGAGTCGACTGGCTATGAAGTCAATCGAGATCGAGCCAACGCCTACCATTATCGCGATTATGTGATTGAAGCGTTGAACCAGGATAAACCGTACCGGGACTTCGTGCGGGAACAGTTGGCCGGCGACATCCTGGGGGTTGACGAGGCGACCGGTTTTTTGGTGGGTGGGCCCAACGATATCGTCAAGAGCCCCGACATTAACCTGACGCTGATGCAGCGGCAGGATGAGTTGGCGGACTATGTTCACACGACCAGCGCATCGTTTCTCGCACTGACGGTTGCTTGCGCGCGATGCCATAACCACAAATTCGATGCCATACTGCAAAAGGACTACTACGCATTGCAGGCTGTTTTCTCAGGAGTCCAACATGGGGAACGGCTTCTGAAAAACAAGATTCCGGAAGCAGTGCGAGTTGAAACCGAAACCAAGAACAAGCAGCTGGCCTCGGCACTGGCGAAACTGGAAGAATGGCGAAGCTCCACTGGCAAACCCACAGCGGAGTCTGCCCGGTTGCTGGAGATGGTTAACGCAAAATTGAATTCGGACCCATTTCCTCCCAGCCAAGCACGTTTTGTTCGTTTCAGCATCAAGCGAACCAGTTCGGCGGAACCTTGTCTTGATGAGCTTGAGATTTTCTCTCCCGACCATGACAAAAATATAGCACTGGCAAGTCTCGGATGTATCTCCACTTCGTCGGGCAACTATGCCAACAACCCGAAGCACCAGTTGAAACATATCAATGACGGTGTTTACGGCAATAACAACAGTTGGATTTGCGATAAGACCGAGGGTGGATGGGTTCAGATTGAACTACCCCAAGAGACCTTGATCCATCGAGTCGATTGGGGCCGAGACCGCAACGAAGTCTACCGTGACCGCCTGACGACGGACTACGAGATCGCCATTTCGCTGGACGGAGAAAACTGGCAGGCTGTTTCCAGCTCGGCCAGCAGGAAACCGTTCCTGATCAACGGCAAAGAACCCGAGGACGCATTCCTGGCGCGGCTGTCCGGGAAAACGGCCGATACAGCGCGGGCCGAGTATCAACAGGTGGTCCAACTGAGAAAGCGGATTGCCGAACTCAAGGCGTCGACACCGACAGGATACGTCGGTCAGTTCGGGGCGGCGCAGGAAATACGGCGACTGCACCGGGGAGACCCGCTGGCGCCAAGGGAGGTGGTCGTTCCCGACACGCTGAGTGTGATGGGCAGCCTCGGTTTGGATGAGAAAACACCGGAACCGGAACGGCGATTGAAGCTGGCAGACTGGATGGTCGATGCATCGAACCCGCTGACGGCTCGCGTGATTGTCAATCGAGTGTGGCACTACCATTTTGGAGCAGGCCTGGTTGCCACCCCTAGCGACTTCGGGGTCAACGGTGCCCGGCCGACTCACCCGGAGCTGTTGGACTGGTTGGCTTGGCAGTTCATGGAAAATGGCTGGTCACTCAAGTGGCTGCATCGACAGATTCTGAACTCCAGTACCTATCGGCAAACCAGTATCCCACGCAGCCAGCCGACCAAGGTCGATGCGGATTGTAGGTTGCTCTGGCGGTTTCCTCCCCGCCGCCTCGAAGCGGAAGCAATACGGGATTGTGTGTTGCAGTTGTCAGGGAAATTGAACCCCAAGGCGGGCGGCCCCGGATTTCTATTGTTCGAAATTGACCGGGAAAATGTTCACCACTATTTCCCGTTGAAAGAATTTACAGATGAACATTTTAGAAGAATGATCTACATGACCAAAATCCGGCAGGAGCAGGATGAGGTGTTTGGCGTGTTTGATTGCCCGGATGGCGGCCAAACCATACCCCAAAGGAATCGGTCCACAACGGCGCTGCAAGCGCTTAACCTGCTGAATAGCAAATTCATGCTGCAACAAGCCGGTTATCTGGCTGAACGATTAAGAAATGAGGGTGGAGCCACACCGGAAGTACAAGTCAAATTGGCATTTGAATTAGCGTATTCAAGAGAACCGACGAACGCCGAGCTGCAAGATTCCGTCGAGTTAATCAAGCTTCATGGATTGGATGCATTTTGTCGCGCATTACTTAATTCCAATGAGTTTCTGTTTTTGAGCTGAGCCATGCAAGACAAAATAAAAAACAGTTTATTGAATCGACGAGGTTTTCTGGGCAACACGGCAACTGGGTTGAGCAGCATTGCGTTGACGCATTTGTTGTCCCAGAACCGTTTGCTGGTTGGTCGCACGGATGAGGTTGCGGATTCCAAAAATCCGATTCGGCCTGTTATCGACCCTGAAAATCCAAATCGGAACCGGGCGCCCCATTTCCCTGCCGCTGCCAAAAATGTATTGATGATCTTTTGCGCTGGGGCCTGCAGTCATATTGATACGTTTGACTACAAACCCGAGTTGATCCGGCGGGATGGTCAGCCGATGCCAGGTGATAGCCCGATCACGTTCCAGGGAGCTCAGGGTAATCTGCAAAAGAGTCCCTGGGAATTTAAACCGCGTGGCGAATCGGGAAAAATGGTTTCAACCTTGGTAGACCATATCGGTGAATTGGCTGACGACATCAGTTTTATTCACTCGTTGACCGGTAAGACGAATACGCATGGCCCAGGTGAAAACTTTATGTCGACCGGTTTCACATTGGACGGGTTTCCCAGTATGGGAGCCTGGGTGACTTATGCTCTGGGCAGTGAGAACGAAGAACTTCCTGCGTTTGTTGCCATTCCTGATCCACGGGGAACTCCTCAATCAAGCGTCAACAACTGGGGCCCCGGTTTTTTGCCAGCCGTTTTTCAGGGAACGGATTTTAACGCCGCATCACCGATTCGGAATTTAGTGCGACCCGATCGAATTTCGCTGGAACGGGATCGGGCAACTCGAGACTATTTGAAGCGTTTGAATGAACGCCACCTGGAGAAATTTCCCGGCGATACGGAGTTGGCGGCGCGGATTGCCAGCTATGAGCTGGCCGCTCGAATGCAATTGAGCGTGCCCAAGATCAGTGATCTTTCGACTGAACCCGCGCACATCCTGTCAATGTATGGTGCCGACGATTCGGAGAATAAGCTCAAGGCCGGGTTTGCTCGTAACTGCATTCTTGCCAGGCGATTGATCGAGAGTGGGGTTCGATTTGTCCAGCTGTTCAATGGGGCCTATCAGACCGGTGGTGAAGGGGTTAGCAATTGGGATGGACACAAGACATTGAAGAAAAACTACGATGTTCACGGTCCGATCCTGGATCAACCGGTGGCAGCCCTGCTAAAAGACCTCAAGCAACGCGGTATGCTGGAGGATACGTTGGTCGTATGGTGTACCGAGTTTGGCAGAATGCCGACATTCCAAAAAGGTGCCAGTGGCCGAGATCACAACCCCAGCGGGTTTACCGGTTGGTTGGCAGGGGCAGGTGTGAAACGTGGTTATACCTATGGCGCAACCGACGAATTTGGTTACAAGGCCGTAGACAAACCGGCAACCGTTTATGATTTTCACGCGACGATCCTGCACCTACTGGGTCTCAACCATGAAAGACTCAGTTTTTATCACAATGGTATCGAGCGCCGATTGACGGATGTTCACGGCCACGTGATCCATGACCTGCTTGTATGATCCGGTTCGGTGGCGGACACTTCGGATATGGTCGCTCATTTGCGGATAATGGGCTGACTCTCCCGCGTTTTAATTTCTACCTTCTGGGACGTGGTCACGTCAGCGCCAGACGATGAAGATTCGTTGGAAACGAATTTCTCAGTCATTCTACCGTTGTATTGCAAAAAACTGTCGGGTCCCTCGTAGCCTTGTACTTTTTCGCTCCATTCGACCTCTTTGCGGATCATCTTGCCGTTGGCCAGATCGAACACGGCATAGCCGTTGGTCAGCTGTTGCAAAATTTGTGAACGAACCTTCTCACTCTCGATCGGTGTCAGTACCTGTGTCTTGAACGAAACGTAGGCGTATTGATCCTTGACCTTGTTAAGTTTGTAGTTGATTCGTGCTTTTAATTGCTGGGGCCGACCCTGTTCATCGTTTCCCTGGAAACTGGTAGGTACATACCACTCGTGACCCACGGAAACCTCATCTTTAGGCAATGGGATACAAATATCTCCAACCCCAAACTTCGTCTGCTGGGAACTGGATTTTCGATCCACAATTTTTCCATCGGGGGAAATGGTGATCATCGCCAGAGGTTTGCCGATTTTTTCCAGTATCCCGGCAAATTCTGCGGGAGCCGATTCGTCCGTGGCACTATCAAACGTAACCGGTTCCTCATCCCCGATTTTTTGCCACATTTTAACGGACTCGATACTATGGACAAATCTCATGTTACCGGTCGCATCGACATTGACAACTTTCCACAATTTGGCGGACTGACTTCGGCTGGATGTTTCTTCCAGGGTTCCTGCGATCTGGGCTTTTGTTGATGCAGTGTGTTCCACGTCCCAACGCAGTTGATCGTCTGCCTTGAATTGGTAAGCCAGCTTGTATTTCTGTTTCTTGTTCAAGTGCTCGGTGGCTGACTTGACTCGATCGGTAACGGATTCATCCTGACCGCTGGATATTCCGACCGGGCAACTAAACAGGGTCGCCAAAAAGATAACTGTAAGACGCTTCATCGATCGTCTCCCTACGAATTCAATGCTGCTATAAATGCTCTACCATCAACATGGGGGCTTAATCGTGTTCGAGTTTTTTGTGATCGAACGCCCCGCCCCAGCCGAGCTTTTCTCTCAATGTACGATAGTAGCCTTTTCCCTCGATTTCAATCAACCGGAATACACTGTCGGCCCGCTGAATTCGTACCCGGTGACGACTGTCCAGTTTTGACAAGACTCGGCCGTCCAGTATCACACAGGTCGAATCATTCGGCTCTGGTACCATGATTTCGTAAACCCGGTCGGCAGTATCCACCACTGGCCGCATCGTAAGGGTATGGGGACTGATGGGTGATATCACGAATGCTTGCAGATTTTTTCGCAGGATGGGCCCTCCCGCTGAGAGGTTGTGTGCTGTTGAGCCGACCGGTGTACTGATAATGAGTCCATCGCAACGATAGGATGTGGAAAACTCTGCGTCGACGTATAAATCAATTTGTTGAATGCTAAAGGGCGGGCCGCCAAGGATCGCTACTTCATTGAGTCCCGTTTCATCACACATCAGCTGATCGTTTTCGAAAACCTGGCACCGCATCATCAAATGTTCGATCGTCTGATATTTGCCTTCGGTGATTTTTTTGAGGGACGATTCCAGCTGGTCGGGTTGAATGTCTGCCAGGAAACCCAGCTTGCCAAGATTCACACCGAGTACAGGAATCTGGTGTTGTCCCATTGCCCCTGCTGCCCGCAAGATCGAACCATCTCCGCCCATCACGATTGCCATATCGGCATCGTAATTTCGAATTTCCGAAGTGTCATTGAGATCTTCGCCCACGATCTCAAAATATCGGCTGATGACGGGTCTCAATCGTTCAACAGCCGAGGCGAGGCCAGCTCGTCGGTCTTTAGAACCGAGCAATACGATGCGCTTTGGATTGTCCTTTGAGCTGACCATGATTGAGCCGTCCCGCATCTGACTAGATAAATTGAAACGAGCGCCTAATCAGACAATGTGTTTGTTTTCCGAATTTTCCAGTGAAGCTGCCTTTCGACAGGTTTCCATGATCCCGTTTACATCGAGCTTCAATTCCGTCAACAGTTCTGCCCGATTTCCGTGTTCGACAAAAGTGTCTGGTATGCCAATTCGATAGATTTGACTGGTGTCGAGTTGCATCTCGTTAGCTGCTTCGAGAACGGCGCTACCATAACCCCCCATCAACATGCCCTCTTCGACGGTTACCACAAACCCGGTTTCCTCGATGGCGCTTTGTATCACATCACGGTCAATGGGTTTGACGAATCTGGCATTGACGACCCCGACCTCCAATCCTTCTTTGAGTAATTGTTCAGAGGCTTCGAGACAGTCGGCAAGTTGTGTACCGGCGCACAAGATCGTGCCGTCGCAACCCCATTTCAGAATTTCCGATTTTCCTAGTTGAACAGGTTCAAGTTCGCGAGTGAACTCGGACGCTTCTGTTTTGGGATATCTCATGCAACAGGGTGAGTCTTGTGAAAGTGCAAAATCAAGCATGGCTCCAATGTCGTTTGCGTCACCAGGCGTCATGACAACCATGTTGGGGAAGATCCGCATGTAGCCGATGTCGAACGTGCCGTGATGGGTCGGGCCATCGGGAGCGGTCAAGCCTCCACGGTCCATCATGAAAATTACCGGAAGGTCTTGTAGGCAAACTTCCTGGAAAATCTGATCGTAGCCCCGTTGGAGAAACGTGCTATAGATATCCACGATAGGTCGTAGACCTGTTTTGGCTTGCCCGGCCGCAAACGCCACTGCATGGGATTCACAAATGCCAACGTCAAAAAACCGATTCGGAAAAGCTTCCCGCACCGGCTCCAGCTTGTTGCCTTGACACATTGCCGCCGTAATAACGGTGACCTTCTCGTTGTGTTTCATTTGATCGGAAATGGCGTCCCGCGCGTGGTTGGTGTAAGCCACGGCCTTGACGGTTGACGTCGGTACGGGAGTTTCCCCTTCTAATTGGAATGCCGGGGGTGTATGAAAATAGACGGGGTCCTCGGCGGCTGGCTGGAACCCATGGCCTTTATTCGTGATGACATGCAGCAGAACTGGCCCATCGATGTCCTTGACCATCTTCAGGTATTTTTTGACGACACCAATATTGTGACCGTCAATCGGACCGAAGTACTTGAAACCGAAATCCTCAAACATCATTCCGCCATGCATTCCTGCCTTGACGCCTTCCTTGATTTGAAACAGGAGCCGTTCCGTAGGGTCGCCAAATACTGGAACCTTGTTCAGCAAGTTAACCACTTCTGACTTCATTCCTGTGTAAAAGGGGTTCGATCGGAGGCGATCCAGGTAACTGGCCATGCCTCCCACGCGCGGACAAATTGACATTTCATTGTCATTCAGTATGACCAGCATTTTACTGTTCAATTCACTGGCATTGTTGAGTGCTTCAAATACGATGCCAGACGGAAACGCACCGTCACCAATGACCGCTACGGAATGGTTGTCGGTGCGGCCTTGCACATTATCACCGCTTCGCAAACCGACCATGGTAGAAACACTGCAGCCTGCATGCCCCGTCATGAACAGGTCGTAATCACTTTCTTTGGGGTTGGGATAGCCCATTAATCCACCCTTTGTCCGGATAGATTGGAATTCATGGTACCGTCCCGTAATCAACTTGTGAGGGTATACCTGATGACCCGTGTCCCAAATAAGCCGGTCGGAGCGAAAGTCAAACGTGCTATGCAATGCCAGGCATAATTCGACAACTCCCAGGTTGGAAGCAAAATGTGCGGCCCGCATGCTCAAAAGATTACAAAGCGTTTCCCGAATTTCATTTGCAATCTGTTCAAGTTCCGAATTGGACATGGACTGCAATTGAACAGGAGACTCGATGGAAGGCAGGATTTTTGTCATGAGCGTATTACCAGCATTTTATTTATGATGAGCGATCAACCAAAAAAAGTTTAACTAACGAGTTCGATTAACAACAAAATTTGCAAACAGTACAAGCGGGTCAGCCGCGGGTCCAAAAACCTGAAGGGCAGAGATGGCAGAATCAACTTTGTCACGGGCCAATTGTTCACTGTCTTGCGACCCCATTACAAGCGGGTAGGTTAATTTACCATGTTCTGAGTCTTTGCCGGTCCGTTTACCAATTTTGACTTCTTCTCCTCGCAGGTCCAGTAAGTCATCCACAATTTGAAAGGCCAAACCGATGTCATTCCCATATTGTTGAAGCGACTTTAACATCTGGGCAGTTCCGCCGGATATGACACCTCCCAGTTCCAAGGCGACGGTCAGCAAAGCCCCCGTTTTTCGACTGTGGATCCGTTGCAGGTGGGTCAGGTTCGGTTCCGTAAATTGAGCTGCCAGGTCTTCCACCTGGCCGCCCACCAGTCGCGTGGGACCTGCCGCGGTAGCCAGTAATTGGCAGCAGTGTGCTGCGACTGGCTGAGGAGTGTCACGTGCCATGACCTCGAACGCCATTGTCAGTAGCGCGTCACCGGCCAGGATGGCTGTCGCTTCATCGAATTGGACGTGACACGTTGGCTGGCCGCGCCGCAAATCGTCATCGTCCATTGCTGGAAGATCGTCATGAATCAGGGAATAGGTGTGTATCATCTCGACGGCACAGGCGGCTCCCATCGCATCCTGCATGTCTCCACCGCAGACGTGGGCTGCCGCCAAAACCAAAAGAGGCCGTAAGCGTTTTCCATCTGACAAAAGACTGTAGCGGATTGCCTCCTGTAGTTGTTCGGGACAGGAGTCTTTGACGTTGTCCGTATCAAAGCGGGTGTATTGGTCAAGTTGCCGGTTGATCTGCAAACGGGCTTCTTGCACTTCAATCGGAAACGCTTCGACATCCAAAATCGACATGAATATTTCTTCTTTGGTGTACGTTTCAGGAAACCGTTTCGAAGCCTTTCGCTTACCTGCGAACTGCCCACTGTCCTATCAATAACCGCTGTCGCAACGCACCAGTAACGTCCCGAGATCTGGTGGTGTGCGGTATCACCCAATTCTAGTCCAAAATGAAAGGAATTGCAGGTAACGCCCGTTGCGGTTTAGGCCTTTTTAAGGCGTTTTATATTGACGGCCTGTCAAAATAAGCCGGTGCCCGACGGGTCGTCCTGTTCGTCATCCTGGTCGGTACTTGATTCACTGCCGGTAAAACTACGTGTGATCATCCGTCCCTGATCATCCAGATCCACTAGTAGTTGGATCTTTCGTTCGGCCTGGTCCAGCGCCGAGTAGCAATTTCGGAGGTGTTGGATTCCCTGTTCGTATTTTTTCAGTGAGTCGCCCAACGTTAAATGCCCTTGTTCCAATTGGGCAACGATTTCCTGCAGCTGCTGGAAGGATTGTTCAAACGGAGCGTCGGAGGGGTCCGATTTGGATTTGCGGGCTGTTTTCTTTTTTGCCATGGTTTTATTTGGATTTGATTTCTTCAATGCGACTGACCAGGCGACCTCGATCAAGTTCTGTCTGGATCTTATCACCGA
>JABACA010000106.1:0-232 GCA_014237975.1 Mariniblastus sp.
CGGGTCCGCGGTGGCGATGGCAGCAGCCTTGGCGACATTGGAAGTAATCGAGGAAGAGAAGCTGGTTCAAAATGCGGCCAAGATGGGGGACTATCTGCAACAGCAACTGAATTCGCTGCTGGCCGGATTGCCCACCACGGTCGACATACGCAGTGCCGGTCTCATGGTGGGTGTCGAATTTGATCGAGACGGACAACCGGACAGTGAATTGGCGCGGAGCCTTCAGAGCGAT
>JABACA010000106.1:242-15873 GCA_014237975.1 Mariniblastus sp.
CCTCCCTTGAACGTGTCGGTGGAGGAAATCGATTCCGCTCTGGAGATATTCCAGTCAGCGGTCCAGGCGGATGGTTCCACTGCTGAGTGTCAATAAAACGGCCCGCACAATCCTGACGGCCAGCAGTTAGGGAGGGTCAGCGAAATTAATAGCCAAACAAGGAGTCAATTCGATGAGTTTGAATCTGTTTTTTCAAGTCGCGATCTTTGTTGCATTGGCATTTTTCGCAACGCCCCGTGTTACGACGGTGAACGTTGGCCCACCCTCGTCTGGCGGTCACGTTGTCGGCGAACCGGTCGGTATCCAAAATATCGACATTGCCCGCGAGGCGTTGTCCATTGACCTGCGTCCCCTGGCTCGCGATGGTTTGGCTCAGGTCGAAGCGATTTACCAACTGGATAATCGCGGCCAGGGGCAGACTTTAGATCTGCTGTTTGCCGGGGGATCCAAAGGCGTCAAGGATTTCCAGGTTTGGCTCGACGAAATGCCCGTCACGGCGGCACCCGCGCGGGACGCCGAGATGCCGGAAAGTTGGCAGCCACCTCCACAGACACCGGGCATCGCAGGCGGACGGCCATTGGATTACTGGTTTTATGGAGCGAGTCGGTTGGTGCCGATGGGCTTTACTATCTCGATTCCGTCAGGACCTCATGCCTTGAAGGTACGGTACGTTGCCGAACCGACGAAACATTTTTACGGGTACCCCACCGTTTATTGGCAATTCGCCTACGTGTTGGCACCGGCCAAATCATGGGCCGGGTTTGGCGGCCTGGATGTCGAAATTCAATTGCCCGAGGACTGGAAAGCCAGTTGTACACCCCGGTTGATACGGGACGGTGATTGTTTGAAGGGTCGGTTTGACGACCTTCCGGCAGATGCGATTGCATTAACGGTCCAGGCGCCGGAAGGGAGCGCATATGGAATCGTGCTGTATGGCAGTTTGGCGTTGTTTGGATTAGTCCTGATCGGGGGGGTCGGTTTCTGTGGATGGCGGGGTCGATCGATTGGCCAGCGACTGGCCAGCCTGGTCCGGGACGGGGCTCCGCCACCGTTGGCCTGGCCCCGGGCGCTCGGTTTAGCGGGCTGCTGGAGTTTGGCGATTTTGGTGACCGGTTTGATCGCCATCTTCGCACCGGAATACAGTTTACCGACCGATCAAGTCAGCCATTACGGTTACGGTAGACCGTTAGCGATGTTGGGTCTGTTTTTCCTCACCGTTGGCGCGCTACCGGTTGGTTTTTCGATCGTCTATCTGACGACGACTCACGTTCGGTTGCAACAACACAACCTGCCTGGCTGATCGACATGGGATGGAGCGGATCGCGATTGAAGCTGGCCGATAGCGAGCGTTACTGCGAGTCCCCGTCAGGTTTCCGCCACGGCATCGGGCAGGCCCGCCGGTTGAGGTAAAGGAAACCTTTGAACTTGCTGAGGTTTTCTGCCGCGTCATCACTCAGGCTTTTCAGGCCGTCCAGGCAGAGAGCACGTCCTTTGAAATTGCTTAAGTTTTTTGCTGCCGTATCGGACAGGCTGGTCAGCCCGTCGAGGTAAACGTCGTTACCGGCAAATTTTCCAAAGCTTTCGGCTGCCGCATCGGACAGACTCGAAACGCTACTTAGCGAGAGCACGTGCCCTTTGAATTTACTCAGGCTTTCTGCCACGTTGTCGGACATGCTCTTCAATCCGTCCAGACAAAGTTCGGACCCTTTGAATTGCCGCAAGTTTTCGGCGGCAGCGTCAGTCAAGCTGGTCAGTTCGGACAGGTGGAGATAGTCGCCTTGAAAGTTCTTCAGTTTTTCCGCGGCAGCGTCGGTCAGATTGGTGACACCATTGAGATAAAGAAATCCCTTAAATTTGCTTAGGCTATCCGCAGCCGCGTCGGATAGATTGGTCAGGCCATTCAGTGAAAGATAGTCTCCCCGGAACTTGCTCAAACTCTCTACTGCGGCATCGGAGAGACTCGTCAAATCATTGAGGTGAAGATAGTCTTTCTTGAGTTGGTTCAGAATCTCTGCGGCTTGATCGTCCATCGTCGTGTAATCACTGAGATCCACTGAGCCTTCGTCAGACAGAAACTGCTCGGCAATTTCCTTCGTCAATACTTTGTCGTTGCCCATGGTTGAATTCCTTTATGAATCTTGCTGAGTGATTCTGAAAAATGAGGAATGAAACGGCGGTTGCCCTAAATTTTTAATGGGTAGTGGCGGGAAATTAAATGGCAAAACAATGAAATTTTCAAGTTAACGACTGTTTGGGATTCGACGATACCCGTTCGACCGAATTTGGATGTCGTCAAAGGCAATGCTTTTATAATTCAATTAAACGTCACAACTTCACTGGACCACAAAGCCGAGGCTTGTTTCAGCCGGATAAGGCTGGAAATCATCGGGAAATCGAAACGGTTGGTTTAAATGGGAACGGACAAATCGCATGGGATTCGTCCGTGCGAAACGGGCTTAAAACGTGCAACGAGACAGCTGCCTGGTTCGTGATGGATCGGGAAGAGTAGATCACGTCGTTGTGCCTGCTAAACGAAACAAAACCGCGGTGTAATCCACGGTTTTGTTTTAGAAGCACGTTTGCAACCATCCGGCCAAGGCTAGCTGATCGGTGAATCAACGGCGACTTGACGGTATCCCAGCTTGATGACGACTTCCAAAATCTCACTGCAGGTCGGAAACATGCGACCGCTTGCGCTCTTGTAATCGTCCATCGCCTGGATGAACTCGATTTCCGAATCACTGTAATCTCGCTCGCAGGTCGTAGGGTCAATTCGGCGGCGTCGTGTTACTTTTCGTCGCTCATTGGCCACGGGTATTTCTGTCTGTCGTCGATCTTTGGTTTTCCGACTGCCCATTTCGTTCATTTGGGACATTCGGTCTGGCTGCTCGTCTTCCCTGTCTGGTGCGGTGAGAACCATGTCAGAAGACGGACAGCAAGCCACATTGAATTCGCTCATACTTACCCCTTAAGAAGAGACTGGGCAAAAATTAGGAGTTTTCACTCTAGAAAAGAAAAGGTCTACAAGAAAAGGTCTACAAGAAAAGAAAAGGCATGCCAGAAAAGGCGTTACGACCTAATTATGTGACACTGTTAACGAGATGCTGCGAGCAACTTTAATTTTTCTTGAAAAAGAGCTTTGTAAACAGAATGTAAGCAAATAGTGGGGAATGAAATAAGCGTGCCTTCTCAGTCAAGGGCGGTTTGTCGTGTCGTTGGTAATGATGGTGGCCCGCTTGTCGACGTGTTCCATGGCAGGACCGAAATCTTGCCCGATGCAGATCTGGGCTCTTTCCGTTTGAGCTCGTTTTACTCAAAAACATCCTGTCCAATTGCTGTTGGCCAGAGTGGTAGATTGGCTTATTCGTCGCAAGCCGCTTGGTTGTTCACCACGTCTGGTTGGTAGGATAATGCCCCGTTCGGCGGCCCGTTTATTACTTTAAATTAACAGGAAATGAAATTGCTCCCAACAAAATACTCGACGTATGCCTTTTCATTTTTCATGTCGTTATTGATGTCATGCATCATGTCCCTGGTCGTTAGCTTGTTGAATGTGGGGATGGTCGATGAGATCATCTTGGTTTGGTTGAAAGCCTGGTTGCTCTCATTTGTTATCGCTTTTCCGACCATTGTTGCTGTCACGCCTGCTGTCAAGCAATTGGTCAAGCTGGTCGTCGAACCGGATCATCCCGATTAACGCCCAACACCGTTTGCCGGGAAAAGTCTACGATTCCAACCGTCGATCAGTCATTGGAAGGTGGTGGACGTTTCCACCGCAGATCCCGGAATTCGGGTGCTGGACCTTGCCATCGACGGCCAACGACTCTTCTTTCACGCGATCCTCGCTCGCTTGATTTTAAATGTTCCGCGTCACTCAACTTTAAAGTTTTGCTCCCTTTCCATTGGGTCAGTGACTCGTTTTCAAAATTTTTGAAGTCGGCAAGGGACAGTTCCACAGTTTGCCATGCATCGACTTGGTCAAGATCCACGACGGCAGCATAATGGTCGATGAGCACGACGAGTTGGTTTGGGTTGTCAGTACGGACCTTCATCGAAAGGGTCGCACCTTGCGGGGCGTGGTATCGTTCGTCAAATAGTTTGTGCGTGGTGACAGGCCAGTTTTCCGGGCGATAGGAAAACCATTCTTTTTGCCAGTCTCCCTTGAAATCCTCGATCAAGTGAGAGGGGACAAAACCAGGTTTGACGCCAGCCTGTTTGAGTTGTTGCGGGGTTGCGGTTTGCAAAAGTGAAGACAGGTTGAAGGATTCAGCGCTGTAGGCCCCGTAGTAGTAACCGGCACCCGCGACGGTGTGGTCCAAGGGATAATTGACATTGGCCAATACCCAGAGCGGTTGGTCGATGGTCGAAACGGGTAGCGGAGCCGACCATCCGCTTTTGGACTTGGTCGGCTTTACATGATGCCAATGCCGGTTCATGGTCAGGTCACGATCAAACCGGGTTTCGTCCGTTTTTGCCTGTTGAGTGTAAAACAGATCGATTGAATCGAACGGTTTGGACGGATCCGGCTGGACGGAAAAAACCGGGATGCCATCGCTCGTTTTCAGCTGAAGTTTGCCGACGGGCGTCTGCGGCATGTCGAATTCCTTCTTCAGAAACTGGTCGAACCAGAGTAGCGTCGCGACCGAAAATTCCGCGGTGTCCTGGTGATTGTGGTGGGCCGAACAAGTGACGCGCCATTGGTCAGAGGCAATTTCCCGGGTGGCCGCTGGCAGGTCGCCGATGCGTCCATGAAAATCGTTGGCCGGGCTGAGAAAAACGATCGGGCAACGGACCTGTTTCAAACTGACGTCGTCGCCAATCGTCTGGCGGAAAAGCGGGCTGGCATTATCACGGTCGCTGATGCCGCCACAGGATGGCGCTGCCGCTTTGACCCGCTCATCAACGGACGTCATGACGGTCAATTTTCCACCCATGGAATGACCATAAACGCCCAATCGTGCGGGGTCGACTTCGGGCTGTTGTTCGAGGAATGTCAAACCGCGCCGCGCCGCCAGGGCGCACAGGAACCAGGGGCTGTTGCGTGGTGAGTCGACGGGATCCAAAGTCCATTCGGCCGGAGCGATTCCAGGGAAATTGTTTTTCGGGTTTCGCGAAGGTGCATGGTAACCGTCGATCGCACCCCAATCCGTCGTCAGTTTGTAGTTGGGGTCGTCCGTCTTATCCTCCCAAAACAGGCGTACTTCGTTGGGGCCCACCCGGTAGTTGGGTGCCGAGATACGACCGGCCCAGGCGATCGAAAGGGTCGCGTAACCCCGCTTTGCATTGGCCAAACAAGCCTTGTAATCCGCGTATTGACCGCCGCCATGGATCTGCAACAGGCCCGGTATTTTTTGCCCACTCTCGGCAGCCGCTTTTGGGAATCCATAAATGGCGGCCAGGCTGGCTGGAACACCTTTGAAGACACCAATCCGGAAACGGACGATACGAAGCGCGATTCCATCCTCTTCCCATTCATGCAACGTTTCCATTTCCAGAGGTTCGCTGCGGGGATCAAAACCGCGCCACATTTGTTGGAAATTCGACGGCGGATGGGGGCCGTCCAGCGGCGGTAGTGTTTCCACCAGCTGTGCGGTCAGGGGTGTTGCGACGACCAGCAATGATGCCATTCCAAGCAGGTAAAAACACGTCGCCCAACAGCGGGCTGTGCAAAATGTCCAAGGCGCAGGGTCGCCCGGATGACAGGCAAACTTATTTGACACGGAATGCCTCCGTGGAGTGTTTTTGCTTGGACTTCATCTCGTTTCGTTCACTGCTCATTTTGGGGTAACTGATCAAAAAATGGTTTTCGTCAATCAGGTTAAAGACGTAGTGCGTCGTTCCCGCTGGCAGTTCCGCTTCGACACGCCCCTCTTTGATACGTGCCGGGACACGATACCATTCCTCGTAGCGTTCTCCGCCATTGTCGGTGTAGATCAAATCGGCCCGTACCAGCTTGCCGCCTCGCTCTCGATAAGTCGCCCAAACACGGCGGTCGTCTTGACCATGCATGAGCGGCTGACACACAGCGTCTTTGCCGTGCAAGGGTGCCTTGCATACCGGGTTGTAATACGGCTGACTAGCTTTCATTTCATCTAAATACTGTTGCAATTTTTTATCCAGATATTGCGCCTTCTCCGGTTGGGCGTCGGCCAGATTTTGGGATTCCTCGATATCGAGACGGTTCCCTTGCGGATCATATAACTGGTAAAGAGCCAGGCCCAATCGATTCTGGGAAGGCTTTGATTGCAGGTACTTTGCCCAATTACGAATCAATTTGTAGTTGCCTTGTCGAATGGTTGATTGCATTTGGCTGTGCGGAAAGTGCCAGACCAGCGTGTCACGGGGCCTGCCGCCGGGGCCGAGGATCCGATCAGTTTGCGCTACGTCGGACACCAGGTAGCGGGCCAGGTCGGCACCGTCCAGTTTTTGCGAAGCGGGTTTTGGCGTTCCCGTCCAGGTAAGAATGGTCGGGTAAAAATCGAGCCCGTTAATCATCGCCTGGGATTCGGTTCCCGCGCGGATGCCTGGGCCCGTGATGATCAAGGGAACCCTCACTCCACCTTCTTTCGCATTGATTTTCCCTTTGTCCAATGGCGCGTTGTCGGTGATCCTCTCACCGGGGACTGCCTCCATGCCACCGTTGTCGGAAGTAAAAATCAGATACGTGTTGTCGATCAATTTATGTCCCGGCCATCGCGGGTCGTCGGTCTGTTCCAGGTAGTTTACGATCCGTCCAACATGGTAATCGAGCGTTTCAACCATCGATGCGTAATAGGGGTTCTGCTGACCCGGTTGATCCCAACTACGTGGGTCGTTGGGAAAAGGAACGCCCATCTTGCGGCAATATTTTCTCAGCAATCGTTCGTTGCGGGTGTGGATCGGCGTATGAACCAGGAACGGTGCGTAATACAGAAAAAATGGTTTTCCATGATGTTCCTGTAAAAACGCTAACGCATTTTCAGAATTTTGATGGTGCGGAAATCCATTTTCATCCAACCGGTACGGATCGTCCGGAGCCGCGGTGGCGAATTCGGAAAGTCGATCAGGTTTCATTCGCCGGTTGACGCCGAGTTCCATGCTTTCGACGTCAAATCCCTGGTCCGATGCCTGGGGGAATGCATGATGTTGAATGGCAACGTGCCATTTTCCACATTGGCCCGTTGTGTATCCGTTGGTTTTTAACGCTTCGGCGATCGTAATTTCGTCCATTTTCATACGACCACTGAACCAGGGAGACATCATCACACTCTGATCCCTCCAGGTTGTGGGTGGTGCCCCGCCCACAACATGTGTTTTTTGCAGACGGGCCGGATGTCTGCCGGACAAAATTGCCGCCCGGGATGGGGCGCAGGTAGGCGCCGGTGAGTAACCTTGCCAGCATTTCAGACCGTGCGTGGCCAGTCGGTCGATGTTGGGAGTTTCGAACGGGCAGGGTGTATCCATGTCGTAGCAAGCCACATCCTGCCAGCCCAGATCATCGGCCAGGATCAGCACGACATTGGGTTGGGGCGGGTTTTGGGCGATCCCTGCCAACGGTAAACCGAGACAAAAGAAAAGAGCGAGGATTGCCGCCACGTATTGGCCGTCATTGCGTGGCCAAGAAACAAATGTCATCGGGAACACTTTTAGGGGTTGGGGTTTGCGTAGCGAGAGATCGCAGCAACCTTTAAAAAAACGACGGTTCTGGTTCGTCCGGAAATCGGAAGCAGACCGTCGTCTCGATCGTTGCAACTCGGTTAACTTGCAACCGCAAAAAATCCGTGTTTCATTTATAACTCGGATTCTTCACTTTTGCGATTGGTTAAATCTCGGTACTTTTCCAGCGCCGGACTCCGTTTTCGGTAGGCGCTCAGTAAACAGAATAAAACGATTGTAGTCCGTAGTCCGCCTTTAACCGACAGGGTTAACGGCCATTGGGTTCTTGGGGAACCCTTTGGCGGGACCTGATTTGTCCATTGCGTTCGGCCTGTAACATGACACCACAAGCTCTTACCCTTTCGTAATCCGATACCGAGGTTGTTTCGAAATGAGAGGCTTGCAAAGAGGAATGGATACTCATCCTCAACTGGGCGACCTGTTTCTCAATCTCGTCATAACCCTGTTCCCAGCTCTTGTCGGCATACGAATTGTTCAGGCTCGTATTCCGCGCCGCTTGCACCATGTCGCGAACCAATTTGGTCCGCCTCAGGTAGTCCATGGAGGAAGCGTCCGCTCGCCTGTTCGGTTGGGCGACGTTTTTAAAATCAGGATCGTGAGCAAGCGAAACCAAGTGGTTCAAGGCATCGTCAAACAAGAGCAACTCATATTGCTGCTGGTCAAATGAACGGGCGGGGAAATGGCCGAATGGATTTTCTACTTCGGTGTAGGCAGAAAGCGACGCCGATAACTCGATTCTGGCCAATGCGGTCAGCCAGCCAAGTCCGCTACGCAGTGTTGATTGGCTGCGAGCTTGGATGTCGAATTGATTGGCATCCCGTTGTTTCAGGGGAATGGCTGCCGCGTTAAATCCAACTTCGGTACCCCAGAATGCTCGGGCCAATCCGATGTGGTAACCAAATTCCGGACGCGTGGCGATCAACTCATCGTAGACTGCCATTTCCTGCGGGGTCGATTTATCGACGAGGTCCCCCAGGTGCCGCAATGCATTCCAGTATTCATAAGATCCGACAAAACGCGGTACAAGTGTCTGGTCAATGGCTGTTAATTTCGAAACAAAGGACTGTTGAAAACGTTTGGTTTCAGAGCCGACCTCTCTGATAATCTGATTGTTGTTTCAGTAAAACCGATTCAGGTAAGTGATCTCTTTGTAATCGGCGTTTCGCTTGGTCGTCGTCCAGGAATGGAACGTGGTTACGATCTGCTGGTTTCCAACGGACCAGTTGTGGAAATGACGCCGCTGGTAATCCGGCACGGTTGGATACGATTCGTTATCGTTCACCAACTGAGCCGGCCTTGGACGCGTTCGCGGCATGTGCAATCCAAACATTGCCTGCGGTGATTGCATCGCCCCCTGAGCCTTCAACAGGCCGTTGGCCTGCGTTCCCATTCCATACCGGCCGCGGAACCACCAGTGGAGCCCCTGTTGGAATCGCAGTACTTTATACAGCAGCTCTGCTTTCGATTTTTGCATTGCGGAAATCTGTTGGTTGACCGAAACCTCGAACTCGTCGGTCGACAAGACGTCGTTGGAAAATTCTTCCGGGTCATAGGCGGCGAAAAAGTCCTGGAAAAACTGTTGAGCCGACACCAGCGATGTCATTCCGACAAACTGGTTTTTGAAATCAGTGGCGGTTTTAATCTGGTCGATCGAGTTGATCATCTGTTGTTGTCGATAAATGGCCTCCTGTTGGACCAGCTGCTGTCGAATGGTTTCGACACTTTCGATCTGCAACGGAAATCGTTTCGCCATTTCAATTAGCTTGGAATCTCGATTCTTGCTCCTTGATTTAAGGAACCTTTTTGAAATCGTTTCGCCAAATTCGCCCAGTCGGCGGGTGGAATCCAGTTCATTCTTCATGACATGAAATTCCCAGAAAAATTTATCTTCTTCGTTCCAGTCACCCGGGATGGATTCACTTCCAGTGAGGCGCTGGTGAGATTGGGCAGTGGCAATGACCCGGTCCATCCGATCGACCAGCTCCGGCACCAGTAATGCCAGCTCGGTGGTGGTGGGAGCTTTACCCATGTCGACCTGGCCTGCCTCGACCCGGCGCAGCACACGATCCGTAAAGAGGGCGGACCCGGCAGGGAGACCTTGGGCTGCCAGGTGCTGGTCGATCAATTCGACAACCTGCGAATCCGTTTTGGGCAACAGGTTCATCAGGATGTTTGTGGCTGTCTCGATTTTGCCCGCTTTTAAGAGTGGCCCAACCTCTTGGTTCAAGCGGCTCAAGATAAAGTTGGGGATTTTGGTGGTCTCGGTCTTTTGGTCCTTGTCGAACCGAGCTGGTTCGTACCAGGCTGACGCCGGTTGCATCGCCAACAGTGCCAAGCCGAGCGCTGAGACAGCCAGTATGCGTTTCATGTTTGTTCCTCAGGAAAAGTCGCTTGCCCCCAAGCAGGTTGTATTTTAGACGGGGCAAAGGACCCAGTCAAAATCACCAGGTCCCGGGAAGGGGTCAATCGGCGCAATGCCTGGCCCGTTAGTGGGGGTGCAACGAACGCCGTCCTGAAAACGACAGGAGGGACTGGGTGCACGGTAATGGGAATCGATTTTCGCGAGCCGGTGTTTTGCACAGCAAAAATTGGCAGGTGGAACAGTGGCCGGTCGACCAGGGGCATCCGGCCCACGTTCTGTTTTCGCCACCACAGAATCGGTTACAATCATCGATTCGACACTTATTTTGAGGAAAAGAAATGCGTATCGCTCTGATCCCCCTGATTTGCTGGTTCCTGGTTCCCGGTTTGCTGGCGGGCCAGCAGGAGCCGGCTGCCAAAAAGGTCCAGGTCTATATTCTGGCGGGGCAATCGAACATGGAAGGTTACGGCTTGATTCGCAGTCTGGAAACGCTGGGCGAGAAAAACCCGGAACTGCTGGCGATAATGAAAGATGCTCAGGGCAAATGGAAATCGCGAGATGACGTTACGATCTACTGGGCGTCCAAGGAGAAGAAACAGGGTCCCCTCGATGTCCAGTGGGGTGCCATGACGGGTGAGTCGATCGGTCCGGAATTGGCGTTTGGTGCGGTATTGGGCCAGGCCAGTGAAGCACCGGTTTTGTTGATCAAAACGGCTTGGGGTGGCAAAAGCGTGTGGTGTGATTTTCGTTCACCTGGCGCTGGTGAGATGTCGGCCGCCGAGAAAAAAATTCTCATGCGCGATAATCACTTGCAGCCGGGTCAGTTTTACAAACAGATGGTGGACGAGATTCAGTATGCACTGCACCACCTGGATGAGATTGTGCCGGGGTACCAGGGGCAGGGTTACGAAATGGGCGGACTCGCCTGGTTGCAGGGCTGGAATGATTTCTGTGAATGGCACCTTGAAATGGAGGGTCAACGGGTGGGGATGGAGTTGATCCGTCAGTATCCGTCCAACCTGGCCGCCATGTTCAAGGATTTGCGAAACGACCTGGGCCAACCCGGCCTGCCGATCGTGGTCGGCGAGTTGGGAATTGGCGGCCCGGAAATGGCGCGTCGCGCTCGCAATCAGGATGACCGTGAAGCGGTGGCCATGATTGAGTTTCGCCGCCGGCAGGAAGAAGTGGCCCGAAACCCGGAATTGGCCCCCATCCGTTTAGTGGCGACAGACGATTGTTGGGATTCGCGGCTGCAGGAACTCCGCCAGGCGAGCGATGAATACTGGCAGGAGAAGCAGAAACAGGGAATTCAGGATACCGAGGAGAACCATCTTCCTACCAAGCAGCAGAACGATGAATTCCTGCGGCGTGGTGGGCACTGGTACTGCCATTACAACGGCTCGGCGATGAGTTATTGCCTGATCGGTCAACGGATGGCTCAACAATTACTGGCCATGCAGGACGGACCGGCCAAGGGTGCCGGGAAATCGTCCAATCAACGTGTAACTAACCGAGGCGACCAAGCAAACAGGCCAACGGTTGCAGCTCTCGATTACCAGAAGATTTTCATGCAGAACGACGCCGACCAGGACGGGAGAGTTTCCAGGGCCGAGGCCCCCGAACGCATGAGGAAGGGAGTCGCTTTCAACCTGATCGATACCAATCTCGACGGCTTTATCGATCAACAAGAGTTGCAGGTGCTGCACAGCAAGATCATGGATCGCAGATCGGGCAGGTAGGGTTTAGCGGTCCAATATTTCGATTAATCGATGGGCGTTTTCATACGCCTGGTCGGAATGGCGACGTTTGTTGGCGACGTGTTTGACAAGCAACATCAGTGGAAGTCGGTTCAGGACCAGATCGTACAACATCCATTTTAGCCCGCTGTTGAATGTTGTTTCGTCGATGGAGATGCCTGTATTTCCAGATAGTGCCTGGCGGTAAGCCGAGACGTCGGCCATCGCTTCCTCTTCGTCGAAATCTTCGCCCAGCGTATAAATCAGATGTTCAGCCAGGTCCCGCTGGGGCAAACCGACCAAGGCGCGCTCCCAATCGAATAGGCTCAATTGAAAACCGGTTTCCGTTTTTTCAAACGCCAGGTTTTGCGGATTCACATCGCCGTACAGCAGGGTTTGCGGCAGCCGGTCGACCTGGGGGTACCAGTCATCAACGGTCTCCAGAATCCGGCGATGCCGATTCAGGCGATGGGGCGTCATTAATGATGTGAAATTCTGCTGGATGAAATGGAACAGCCCCTGCCATAGCGGCTTGGCCCGGGTCATGGCCGCAGTATCGCAGCGGAATATCAAGCCGGTGTCGAGCAGCGAGTCGTATCGATCGAGGAACCGGGAGTGCAGGTCGGCCATCCCCGACAATACTAAATTTGAAAAACCTGGTTGCCAATGTTCAGTCGTGTCGTCGTCTGGCGCAAGGATCACACTGCCTAAAGCGAGTGTCTGCTCGATCCGCAGGCTGTAACCACTGTCCGGGTCGACCAGGAAACCGAAGGACGCCGGCAGGTACGGTTTGAGTTGATCGGCAAAGTTGCGGAACAGGACCAGTTCCTTAAGGTTGGGGGTCGTGTAGTCGGAACCGTGCAACAGCTGATCCAGCGGCCCGGAAACCTGGATGTTGCCCGCGTCGAGCAACCGTTGATAAACGGCCAGGATTTCCGCCTGGTTTGGCTTTGCCTTGATCATAACCTGTGCGGTTTGCCGAGCACCGGCGCGGGTCGTGTACTCAATTTCAAACGGGTAGACACCGGCCAAGCGGGAATTGCCCTGGGCGTACTTGAAGCCGTGGCCCAACAGGTGCTGGTTCGTACATCGCACCTGGTCGATCCGGACCTGTTCCGATTCCGCCCAGGTTTGCAGCGCATCGAAAATCTCTGTCGGTACGGGGTCGTTGTCGTTCATTCTGTTTCGTAGTAGCTGGAGTTTCGGTTTCGGGCAGCCTCTGCCAAACAGATTGAACGACTGCCGTGGTTCAGCGATCCTGCGCAGCGAGTCAGCCGAAGCAGGGGCACGCATTCTAACATGCCTCGCACCGGTTGAGGCCTTGCCGTGCCGGGTGGTTGTGGTTTGGGCGGTCCAAAGGATTCGTCAAAACGTCCAGAACCAGTTCGCCGAAACGATATGGTTGAACGGGTCGTCATCGACCGGGTTGCGGACGTATTGGTTCAGGTAGCCGACTTCGATGCGGGGTCGATTCGGCCCGTGCAGGTTGAGGCCGATACCGGCAAATACCCGGTTCTGGGAGAAACTGCCGATTTGGCCCCAATCCGTCTCGTTCAAATCGAAAAACATCTCGTCCCAGACAACCCAACTGCAACGTTCGTGGCAATCGATCGGCTCGGTCCATTTACAGAATTGCCGCAGTCGCCACCCCGCCTCCGCACTCTGATCCCGGAACCGCTGTTCCAGTCTCGTACGGGACATATATTTTCCGCAGCCGACCGGGTGGTTCCAGATCAACTGTTGCCAGAACCGGTTTTCATCAAAGATCGGCCGGCCGTTGACGGGCAGCTCGTTGATCCAGCCGTAACCGGCCCAGAGGCTGGTTCGATCGTTCAGGGCATAACCGATTCCGGGTCGCATGATCGTCTGGTGAAAACCGCCCGAGTCGGTCAGGTAACGGAGGTGCCCGTCGAACCACCATTTCCAGCGGGAATCGGGATTTCGATATTCCCCCAGCGGTCCTTGGGTGTTGACCGAGAACCAGCCGCCAAAGTCGTGTTGGTTCTGCGCCCAGACAGGTTGATCCAATGGATTGATCGCAACCGTTGCAATCAGTAACAGGAGTGTACGGATCCATCGTTTGTTCGGCCGGAGGATTTGTATCTGTTTCATCGTGATAAGGCAGATGTTTGTCTAAGATGGACCCGATTCCGTCCGCAGAAATCCCGCCGAACCATCTGTTTCTGTTATCGTTTGTTTCGTTGAATTTGACCGTTCGAATACAGTCAATTTCGTGTCTGGGTCGTAGAATGGGGGAAATCCGGATGACGGGCGTTCGTGCTGTCAATCATGCAATGATGGCATTCGGTCCAGCGGTACGATACGATAATGTTTTCCCATACCTGACCTGCAGGAGCTGAGCCATGAGTGATCCGACACGTCGCATGTTTAACCAGGGAGCGCTAGGTTCACTGCTCACTTTCTCTTTGCTGGAATCGCTGTTTTGCCGGGATGCGTTTGCCGACGAAATCAAACCGGTGGCCGCCAAGTGGTTGGCCGAACTGAACGAGCTGGGGCAGGATGTCAAGAACCGGAAGTTGACCCAGGTCGAGTGGCAACAGCAAGTCGAACGTTTGATGGCACAAGCCAACCTGCCGGATTTAATGAAGTTTGTCGAGTTTGATAAACTGACTGGCAACCTGCCGATGAGCGACCGGGGTGAGCGTGCCGTCAGCAAACGCTTCCCCCGCGTTGAAGGATTGCCCACCGATTTGGTGTTTGGGCACCAGATTTTCGCCCTGAAGAAGGGACGCTCGGTCGCACCGCACGGTCATAACAACATGGCGACCGCCTTCCTGATGCTCAAGGGAAGTTGTCATGGTCGGCATTACGACCGGGTAGAAGACAGTGACGATTTCCTGATTATCCGTCCCACGATCGATGATCGTTTCGGTGTGGGAACGTATTCGACCATCTCGGACCATAAGGACAATATTCACTGGTTCAAGGCGGAATCGGAGACGGCGTTTATCTTCAATATCCACGTGGTCAACCTCGACGCGGACGTTTCGCGGGGGGGCCGGGTTTATGTCGACCCGTTTGGCGAGAAATTATCGCATGGCCTGGTCAAGGCGAAAACGATGAGCAAAAAACAGGCCTACGACAAATTTGGCTAACCTGCCAGGAAATGGATTTGGATCGGTACGGTGGCTGGTTGGAGTCGGTGTCCCGATCGGTATGGCCATCGAACATCAGTGCCTCGTCGATCAACACAAGTATCGTGAGCAATACGCCTCCTTGTTCGGGGCTGCTGCCATCGACGGTTTCGCGCAGAATTCAAAAATGTCCAACTCAAAACGGCAAGTTTGTCTGGTGATCGGCGATGGCGGTAGCAGCTGTGTAGGGCGAATCTAGCAAGCAAAATTAAACCCCCTATCAGACGGCCCGGTAAACGTCCCCCTGTTCCCGCTGCGGCGGAGGCCACTGGCCAAGCAGGGCGTCTTGTGTTGAAGCAACACTTCGTTTTAGCGAGACATTTGATGGTTTAACTTTGTTGCGGCAGCGCGAAACGCAAAAAAAGCAGGTGGATCAAGAGTCACTGTCGCCCCCGAGATTAGCCCCATGGAAGGGTTTGTGTAAACGACGGAAACGGCTCATTGTTTGGATTCTTTTCCGGTTGGGTGCCGGAGTGTGTAACCAAACACATTGTATTCGTTTGCTGGCTAGGCGATTACCTTCCTGTTTCCGGCGGCGAAATTTGAAAAGGAATTTCGGGCGCTACAATTGCCCGAACAACTTACTCGCCCGGTGGTGAGGACTAATACGTCGACTACCTTCCCATGACCACCGAACAAACAACATTGTTTGCCAGTTAGGGTTGCAAAACCCATCACGTGAATCCCAGTCCCGTATTAGGTTTGATCAGTTGAGAGGTGTT
>JABACA010000107.1 GCA_014237975.1 Mariniblastus sp.
CAGCCTGGAACAAGGCCGTTACCTCTTTTTCGAGGGGACCTACACGAATATGTTCTCCGGCAATCCGGATGCAACACCGCGGTACAACTACAACCAGATCATGTACCGGCTCGACCTGGCCGACCCGCGGTTGACGGGCGACTAGGCCGTCTGTCGCTGGCAGGACAGGGCCCAACTTGACTCGGCCGACCCGCTTGCCAACAATCAGACCAGTGGGAAATGATTTGAATCGTGCTGCCTCGTCACGATTGCCCGCCCGTTCGACTCCCTTTCTGCCAACCGAGGCCATCGTTCAAGTTGTTACGCTTTTCCATTACAACGCTGATCATCTTGACCGTCTGGGCCGCGCTGATCCTGAATGCCAACCTGAATTCAAGCCGGGTCCGGGCCTCGAGGCTCCGCACGGGGACCCTGGTCTATGAAACAAAGATCGCAATAGAACAGAACCTGGAAATACAACGTAGTTTCAAAAAGGAGGAACCGGCGCATCTGCGAAACTTGGCACGGCTCGAAACGACCAGGGAGTTCAAGCGCCGACTGGACGCCGCATTCCAACAGTCCACCGAAGCCAACAGCGACGTTCGGCCGGTCCCGGGAAAGTTCTCCATCCGCAAGATTCCCAATACATCTGCGTCGCTGTTGATGGACAACCTACCCGATCGGTCCATACCCATATTAACAGATGAAGGCTACCGGTATGATTTCCAGGTTTTTTTGCCGGACGGAATGGCCGCCAGGCTGCAGTTCGAGTTGCAACCACAACCCGTCAGGTCATTTACCACCAATGGAAACGGGGTAACGCGCAGGGCCCGCCCGCACATCACGGACTTCAACGGGATCGACATAGGAAAACCGGTCAGCATTGCCCTGCCGCCGGGACAGAATCGACTGAGCCTGGTCTACCAACCGAAACCAGGTTTACCGCACCGGTCAAAGGACTGGTCGATCGCCAAGCAAGTTGCTTCAATCCGCGAAAAACCTATCGTCCGTCAATGGGAAAGCGAGAATTTCGCAGCCCGGAAAGATCGTAGGGCGACCACCCCGTTTCTATTCACCGTTGGGACGGGCCAGGAGAAGCGGGTGCTGATGGAGACCGATTGGCCAACCTCAGGCTTTAGTGTCACCGATCCGTCCGGGCTCGATTCGTACGAGCAGGTCGATTTTGCAGCGGGCAGCCATTCTCTCTGGAGCGGCAACTCTTCCCGCTGGCCGTTCCGCCTCGAGGCGAAGCTCGTGATCGAGGAGGCGGCCAATGAATAAGGTGAAACCGAAGCGACGTTGGCCTCTGATCATCGCGGTCCTGTTAATCAGTACGGTCCTCGTCGGGATCAACATCATTTACACCTTGCAGCTACGTTCGGTGCAACAGCTTGAGGGGCAAGCCGTGGCCAAGCGGGACGAAACCACCGCCGAGACAGAGCAATTGCAACAACAACGGGAAGAGATGCGCAACACTCAATACAATTCATCGATAATCGACACATTGTTCTGGAGAACTGGCCAGCTCTTTCGGACCAACGATCTGCAGGACGTCGCGCTGGCGGTGATGGAAGAGTTTGCCACCCCACACGTCGTCTCATTGAACCCGCCTCGTGGCCGGACAACCTCAAATGGAAACTGCCACAACGGCGGGCGGCGAGACCGGTTCTGGATCAAGGTGCCCGAGCCGGGACATTCCCTGGTGTGGAAGATCTCAAGAATTGTCAATCCTGATCGAGCACTCGATATTGAGGACCACCCCGTGCTACCGGGGGACATCCAATGGGTAAAAATCCCGCTCGACCCGGGCCAGGTCTACCGGGTCGCTTACGAGGCAGGCCAAGGTGAATCCAGCCTGGCCATCACGCTCAATGACGAGGTCGTCTTCGAAAAACGGTTGCCGGGTCAAAACTTCCTATACGCGGGCGGTCAGGGCCGCGGGAATGTTCCAGTCGTATGCGAACCCGGGATCGCACTTTCTGGCGGAGGTCTTCTGTATGAAAAGACGGACTGGAATGTCAACCTGCTGCAACAGGGATGCTGGGCCATCGGGATGTCGAGAAGTTACGATTTTACTGACCGCCCCGATGGCAAGGGTGACCCGACTCTCAGGATCAGCGTGGAGAATTATCTGCAGTTCGAGGGAGATATCTATCGAGAGCCGTCTTATTTGTTCGATCGCCTTAAACAGGGCAGGATAAATCCAGTAACGGGCGCTTTCGAATCTCACTGGACACCGAGCCCGAGCCCCGAACTGCTTAGCCATCCAACGTACCCGGACCTGATACGAATCCAAAAAACGGGCGAAGCGGATACTGAAAAATAACTACGATACGATCGCCCCGGCCGAGTCGACCGAGTCGCTTGTTCGGCTGGACGGCGCCCGCTCTGGCGAGACGATCGGCCGTGCCCGAGACGGACAACTAACACTCATTTGGCTAGTCCTCGGGGATTTTAATCCGGCTGAGGGTCGGGTCGTCGGTCGGCTCATCGGGATAAAGATCTGATCCGTACGGCGTCCCCTCCAGGTCGGCGTAGAGTTCGGCGTCCGATGCCAGGTACGTTCGGATCCGATACGCGATCGCCTGGCCGGTTGTCTCTGGCTCGAACAACAAACTGGTCGATCCCAATCTGCACCAGTATCCCTGTTTAATGAGTGCTCGGTTTTCCTGACTCATCCAAGGCCGCATCACGACATTCGGTTCCAGCGCCATGTCAGCTCCGACGGATGCCTGGGACGTCACCCCGAGCTTGTGATCCGGCATTTCCTGTTCGAACAGGATTTCATCGTTCAACTGAACCACCAGTTGACTTCCTTTCCTGGCCCCATCATCACCCGTTGGCGGTCGGGTCAAGACCGCCAATCGATACGCCTTGGATGACTCCAGCGGATATTTCAACAGTTGCAGCCTTGGGATTCGGGATTTTCTCCTTTGCTCCCTGCTCCGCCTCACTTTTTGCCCGCCGGGATCGGACGGTGTCGATTGCAAGCGGCTCCAACTTTCCGGACCTTCGTCACGGGTAATCTCGACGACCAGCATCTGGTTGGCAGCGGGCACACGGATCAGTTGCTCGCTTTCGGATTGCGAATTTTGGGAATCGAGCACCAGCACCGACTCAAGATTAAGCCCAGCGATCGCCTGCTGCAATATTTCGTCGAGCTCGGGGGTATCAAACTGGCGGCTGACCTGATGGACCTGTTGCCGAAGCTTGGAAATCCGTTCTCCCGTTTCTGTCAGTTCGTTCTGTTGCAGTTGCAAATCATCCAGCGTGGCTACCACGAATTCATTTTCAGCGGTAGCATACTGCAGCCGCTCCAGGCCACGTGTTAATTCACTGTGTACGAATAAATTAAACACTAAAAGACCTAAACCAAGCGCTAGCGGCCAATACAACTTTGGAGACATAAAGGTAACGGAAAACCGACACCAGACCGTCCAGGCAAGCTGCCCGAACGTTTTGCGCTGTTCACCTTCGGTTTGTCGGTTATTCATCGTCACTCTTGCGGGTAATCAGGGACGCTTTGGTTTGGAATTCCCAGTCTGCCGATTGGAGCTGCACGAGGGTCGTACCGCCGCCGGGCGACGTGGCATTCAGGTCCGCCTGTTCTGCACAAGAAATCCCGGAATACGACCAACCGCTGGGACGTGTCGTCTCGAACAGCTTGAATTGTTCCCCGTTGCACTCCAACCAGTAATCGACCCGGTTGGAATCGCCGGATGCCTCATCCCGAGCTTGCAGGCAAAACTTCAGCCGGTTGTTGCCGGCCCGCAGCGTAACGGTCGCAGGACTCTCGTCGGCCGGTTGCGCCGGGGCCAAGGCTCGGCCCGTTGGCTGCCAACCGGTGTATTCTGAAAGTTCCAGGTCGACGCGGGCCGACCAGTCGGCCGGAATATGGATGTTCAGCTCCCGGTAAAAGACCTCTCCGTCGACCCGCAAGTGCGGAACCCGGCGAAGGGAGACCTGGTCGGTGCGGGGGATGATCTCGCTTTGGGAGGCTGCATTGGCTTCAAACCGGCGGACCAGTTCGCTGCGGGTTGTCTCGAGTGTCTCGGCCAGCCGTAACTTCCGCTTGAGCCGGGCGGCCAACAGGTCAATCGAGAGGCCAGCCGGTCGTTCCCGGAGTCGCTCCCATGGATCACTGACCTTCAAGCCCAACTGCCGCCCGATCTCTTCGATCTGGTCCACCGTGACTCCTGTCTGTGTCCGGAGTCCTTGGGTTTGGGCCTCGGCTAACGTGGCCTTGCGGGAAAGTAAATACCCGTTGGTCGCCAGGGCAAAGGCAATCGTCATGAGCAGGAGAAAGAGAATTGAGAATCTCATTTTGGACTGGAACGGCTCCATTTTCGATGACGGATGTTCGAGTCCTTTTACTTGGCCCTTGGCTGATACAAACCGTTCTGTAAGAAATGTCAAAAACATTACCACGACCCACGCCGACAAGATCACCGTGCTTAACATAGCTTCCGTTGATAATGGCATGGTGCCTACCGTAGTCAGCTGACAAGAACGCTTTGGTTGCTGAACCGCTCCGCGCGGGGCAGGAAAATCGGTTCAGCTAACCGACGATGATGGATGGCCGATTGGATGAAAAGCAACGAGATTAATTATCGAGAGTTACCCAAATCATGTCAAACAGAATCGTGATTGGCCCTTGTTTCGGGTCGTTTTCCGTTGCCAGATGTGTAAGTCAAGTTACGAATCGGGACAAAAGGCAAGCATGATGCGGTCGGTGCCAGGCATTCCCGGGACACGGACCCGGGCTCAACGGCCTTGTCGCACAAGTTCGAACTTGATGGCGATCAACTCGCTCGAACCGGTCTGATAGCCGATACCAACCAACTTGTCGGGACCGTCGGCGGCCAGTTCGAAAACGACCTGGACGGTCCCATTCTCCTTGTCGACCGTTTCAACCAGGACCGCCCGATCACGATCCCGCCCGCCCAGCATCGGCTCATCCCCGCCAAACAGTCTCTTGCCGTCGTCGTCGTAAGCGGTCCAGGTATTCTTACCGACCAGTACCCCGTTGGGACGCTCGGTCAGCTGAAACTCGAGTTGCACATGGCGCTCCACCAGGTCCAGATCATCGTGATCGACCTTTTTGCCCTGGGGTCGCTCGTCGCTCGGTACGACCAGGTAGGCCGATGGCCCCGCCGTTCGCCAGAGGCCCGTCAGGCTCGCTTGCTTGGCACCCGCCAAACTCGAATCACCGCGCGAATATCCTCCCAACAGGACGGCGATTGGCAAAAGCAAAACAGCGACAAACAACAGGACAGACTTCCACATGGCGGGACCTTCATTGGCAATAACAAGGTACTGAAATCGGAACACAGGAAGCTACCAAACCCACCACCGCTCGCCAAGTCACTCGCAACAAATATTCGGTCAACGCAATCTACAGGACGCCGCCCGCTATTTCGGGGTGTTATCCAGCTGGACCGTGGTCATGCCGATCTTTCCATTGTACGCAAACGGTTTCTTGTCAAAGTAAAACTCGGATACAGGAGACAGGGTATCCATCCCGATGTCGAAATTATCATTGGCAGTGAATGTCAACGTGCCGGTACGCGGCACGGTCCCCTTGGCAAACACTTCGTCGTTCACCTTGATCGTCACGTCCAGGGCCGAGCCAGGCTTCGGTTCCTTCATTTGTGAAATGACCGTAATGGTTGCCTTACCTTCAGGTAAAAGCTTGTCCGATGAAATCCGGGTCCTCTCAATCTCAAACAGGTTGTATTCGTAAACCAGGCGACCCTTGTCGACAAACAGGCTGAGCCCACCCGCGAATCCGCCCACCGCATACAAAACGCCCTCCGGTTTTTCAGGGCTCTCCAGGTTCATCGTGATCGTATTATCACGGAACCCGATCCGCGGCATGGGAAACTCGGGCTCACCCGTCATGACGCCTTGGAAAACCATCGTCCCGATGCCAGCACCCGGCTGGTCTCCCGGATTCAGCAAACGGTACAACCCACCTCCAATCGGCAAGTTCTTGTTCTTGGCCGACTCGGTCAAGAACAAGGCTTTCAGTTCTTCCAGCTTGTCGGGATGTTGCTGGGCCAGGTCGTCGGCCTGGCTCCAGTCCTCTTGCAGGTTATAAAGTTCCCACTGATCGTGAACCGGGTTCCATTTCGAAATATCTACCGCGCCCTGCGACCAGGGAACTCGCGGGCCGGCCTGGGAGGCCATCCATCCCTCGTGATAAATGGCACGACTCCCCATGACGTCAAAGAATTGCGTGTCCTTGTGAGGTTCGGCAGCCGGATCAAACAGACTGGCGGCAAAACTGTGGCCGTCGATCGGGTCCTGGGTCACACCATTGACCATCACCGGGTGGCGAATATCGAGCAGTTCGTAAATGGTGGGTGCCAGATCGTTGACATGGGTGAATTGCTCGCGATGAGGACCTGGCTTGATTTTTTTTGGCCAGGCCACCGCCATCGGTTGGCGAATACCACCCAAGTAACTGGCCATCAATTTCATGCCCTGATAAGGCGCACTGCCCGCCCACGACCAACCGGCGTGATACATGTTGTCGGTTTTTGGACCACCGATCGCGTCCAATCCTCCAAGCGTCTCCAACACCTTGATATGGTCGGCCACATCCGTGACGACCTGGTTTTGTGCCAGCAGTTCCGAGATCGTTCCCAATTGCCCCTCGGCACTGGAACCGTTGTCTCCCCAGATGTAGAAGACCAGGGTATTGTCCAACTCACCATTCTTTTCCAGCTCGTCCAGCAGCATACCGGCCTGGGCATCGACATGTTCTGCAAAACCGGCAGCGACTTCCATCAATCTCGCTTGAAACGCTTTCTGGTCAGCGGGGATTTCGTCCCACCCCTGCAGACCCTCGGGCCGCGGCGTCAATTTCGCATCCTCTGGAATCCAGCCCTTGGCCTTGCTCGCGGCGAATGCTTTCTCCCGGTAGACATCCCAACCCTCATCAAACTTCCCTTTATATTTGTCGGCATAAACCTTGGGAACTTGATGGGGTCCATGAATCGCCCCGGGCGCCCAGTACATGAAAAACGGCTGATCCGGTTTCAAAGTCTCGTGACGACGGATCCATTGAATGGCATCTTCTGCCAAATCTTTCGAGAGATGATAGCCATTGGGATCCAGAAAACCGTCTGGCCGCTCGATCGTTGGGTCCACCAAGGTCGTGTTGCGAACCAGCCGCGGCTCCCATTGCGAAGACTCGCCGGCCAGGAACCCATAGAAATATTCGAAGCCGAGGTTGGCCGGCCAGTTATCGTACGGCCCTGCCGTGGTGACTTCGTCAGGGGCCGTGTTATGCCACTTACCAAATCCGGACGTGCAGTAACCGTAATGCCGCAGGACCTCCGGGACCAACGCCGAGCTGCGCGGGATCGTGCCGTAAAAACCATCCCAGTCATTACGGAGTTCACTGATTTGCCCGTTGGCAATACGGGTATGGTTGCGACCGGTCAACAGGCTTGCCCGGGTCGGCGAACACATGGCGGTCGAGTGAAACCGGTTGTAACTGATCCCGGCCTTGGCGACCCGAGTCAGGTTGGGAGTATGTACCAATCCACCGTAGGTATCCGGCAAAGCAGCCCCTGCGTCATCAATCAGAATCACCAGGATATTAGGAGAATCTGCCGCGACTTTGAGTCGACTCTCATCGCGCCAGCGGTGCTTCGAATCCTGCATGGTTACCCCCGCTTCACTCGCCGAAGGAACTGGCGGAAACGGGAGAACATCCTGGGCGACGCTGAGCTCCTTGTCCACGTTATGGAAAACGAAAAGGGCAAGGCAAGCAACCACTAATTTCTGAAAATACATAAAGCGAGCATCCTGAAATCAAAATAAATACTGACTGTTTTGAACGGGCTCAAATCCGACACCGGAGAAACCTGAAGCGGTTGAGGTTAAAATTTTATAACGGATTGCTCGATTGCCAATAACCCGCAAGAAGGGACTCTACCACCATCGACCCGGCGGATGGACACTTTACAGGGAGTTGACCCACCCCCACTGACCCATCTAAAACAACCCGTATCTCGACGTCACTACCGTGTAACCGTCCGTCGATTACCGATGCTTGATAAAGACAGACAACTCATGATCCAGCTTAAAATCGGATGCGCCATGGTCCTTTCCACACTCACGGCTCTGGTGGCGACCGACAATACGTACGGTGAAGAACCGATCCAGATAGAATCTCAGTCGAGCCAGTTGAATAAAGCCAATTTTACTCAATGGCGCGACTTGATCCGGACCACCGATTCCGAACTCGCCTGGCAACAGCTTGCCTGGACTCCCAGCTTTCACGACGGACTGGCTCAAGCGGCCAAGCTCAATAAACCGCTGTTGCTATGGGTGATGAATGGCCACCCGATGGGCTGTACCTGAGGCAATGGCAACGTGGGCCGGCAGTCTGTCTGGACCGATGATAACATTCGAGCACTGACTGAAAATTTTGTCCTGGCTGCCGACGAGGTATGGCGGCTGCAGGGTGGTTACGACTTTCGAAAGTACCAGGCAGCCGGGGGCGCCGATCCGGAATGCGTCTGTTTTCAAGAGATGGCCTCCCAAGGGCATTACGGTCCGGGTGGTGGAACCAAACAGGGCATCTACGTTTGCACACCGGCCGGAAAATTCCTCGGTTCGATCAACTCGTTGTCAGCCGAGGCAGTCCAACAGATGTTGAAGCGTTCTCTGCAAGCCTGGCAGGAACTTCCCCTAGCAGACCGCCAGGCGAAACCGCCCACATCGAAACCAAAACATCGTTGGGAATGGAGTGCACCCGAAAAGGGACTGATCTTGAAAGAGACGATTCGGTATTTGAAAAATGGCTCACCCGCCGAGCAAACACCTGACACGCGCTTCAACCATGATTTTGCCTGGTTCAGTGCCGAAGAGGCAAAACGCCTGATACCCGCATCGCCGGTTGTGGGGGAAACGCATGAAGTGCCGGCCGAAATTTATCGACGCCTGGCCCGCTGTCATCTGCTCAATACGGCCCACGGTGAGGGGGGCACCTACCATGCCGATCAAGTACGGGGAGATCTATCGGTTACGATACTGGAGGTCGACCCAAGACAGGTGCGAATCAAACTGAGCGGCAAGGGCGTCTCGACTGGCAGTCGGGAAAAAGCGTTTGGGCTGGCACCGGCAGCCAAGATCCGAACCGAGCTGTTGGGGTTTGCCCGGTTTGACCGGAAGACAGGCCAATTCAGCCAGTTCGAATTGGTCGCACTGGGCAAACTCTACAACTCGACAGAAGCTGCGGCGAAAGCCCCGGCTGATCGAAATATCGGATGGTTCTTTACCCTGGCTGATCAAGATCGTCCGTTCGACCGACTTGCGCCCACGCATCTGCACGCCTACGACGCAAAATGGGTCGCCCAGCCAAGCCTCCGCTTGCACGACTACCAGGCGAACCCACCGGCTCAAAAATGAAAATAGCAGCCAGACGCGGCCAGCAAAAGGGTGTCTGGCTTGGCGATGTTTCCCACCGTCAGTTTCCAGCCGACTCGGGACGTTGGGGACGATCGGGTCGGTTGTCTTCACCGCGACCTCCATAGCCACCACCACCCGAACGACCACCGCCCGAGCGACCGCCACCGCCACTGAACAGTGCACCAATGCCGGAGCTGAATTCATCTTTGGAAATCGCCTTGTCCCCATCCTTGTCCAAGGTCTTCAGGCGGTCGGCCATCCGGTTCCCTGCCAGTTCCTGTTCGGTCACTTTCCCATCTTTGTCGGTATCGAACCGGTTAAACATCGACATCGGATCGAACCGGCTGCCACCACCACCTGGGCGGCCACCACCTGGGCCACCACCGCCAGGACGACCTGCCGCTGCAGGCGCAGCGTCGGCTGGTTTCTCGGCCTGAGTCTCCTCTGGATCGACCGTCTCTTCTTTGTCTTTGACACAATAGAGATGTTTCGAGCTGCGAAGCACCAGGCACTCGTCTGCCGCGGCAGGCGTTCCCCAGAACGACTCCTTGTCACTCGTAACCCGGTTCACGGCAACTTGCTCCAACTTGTCTCCGAGTTGGAAGACAAACATCTGCCCACTCCCGTTGAGGTAGAACATCTGGTCACCCGCCACAATCGGTGACGCGTAATCGGCGGAGCCAAACCGACCCCCCGATTGTTGAGCTCCCTTGAGTCGAACCTGCTCGACACGCTCACCCGTTTTCGCATCGATAACGGTAATGATTCCGCGGTTTGCCGAGTACAGTTTGTCTTGGTGAAGCACGGGTGAAGCAAAACTGCCGGTATCCCGACCGGTCCAGACCGTATTCGTTTCGCTGACGTCGCCGCTACCACCCGCGTCGACCGCGATGCTTCCGCCGCCCCGGCCAGTTACGGCAAACACCCGATTACCATCGAGGATAACGCTGGCGTACGACTGCTCGGAATCCGTCGCGTTGGCAAACCAACGAAGTTTTCCCGTATCGGGGTCGAGTCCCCATAGCTCCTTGGCAACGCACATCACCAGATCGGTACGGTTGTCATCGACCGGTACAAATGTCGGCGTGCCCCACATCGCGTCCAGGCCCTTGGCCTCCTGCCGCCACTGTTCTTTGCCTGTTTTCTTGTCGAGCCCGACGATCGCCTGGCTTTCGGCCGAGGCCGTCACGATCACGTTGTCTCCATAAACGACAGGGCTCGAAGAGGAACCCCACTTGGCCGGATCCGATTCTTTGCCCACCTCGGCCTGCCACAGTTCATTGCCGTCGAGATCAAACGCGTGGACCCCACTCTTGCCAAAAAACGCGTAGACATTTTTTCCATCAGAGACAGGTGTGTGCGAAGCATAGCCATGAGCCGGTACGCCGACTCCCGTATAGGGATCTTCGGGCAAGGCAACCTTGACGTCTTTTTGCCATAGCTTCTTGCCCGTCGCCAGGTCAATGCAAACGAGATGTCGAACCAGGTTCTCCATCTTGCCTGGTTCTTCCTGGCTCAGTCCATACCCGGAGTAACAGGTGACCAATGCTTTTCCATCGACAATGATCGGGCTGGAGGCGCCCGGTCCGGGCAACTCGGTTTTCCAGGCCAGGTTGGCCTGGGGAGACCAGCGGGTTGGCAGTGTCCCTTTCTGGATATTACTGGCGACTCCAGAACCTCCAGGTCCCCGGAAACGGGACCAGTCTTCCGCGGAGGTAGTCAAGCAGGCAATGGCCAACAGTGCAAACGTCATGATATGGGTCATTCTTTGGAACATTTTGGGAACTCGTCTGGAGTAAGGCAAAGCTAAATGGACCCGGTGAGTTTAACACATTCATTCAAGATTCACCGAGATGGATTTTAGACAGGAAACGGCAGCATTTCGGCGATCAGGAATTTATCGGCATCGATGCAAGATATCGGCGCACAGGCCCGCATAGACAACAGGCAGTTTGAATGCGCGGTGATCATGCTGGATTCGGCAGAATTGAGTAGGCAGCACCCTCAACAATCCAGGGCTCAAGTTCGTGCAGCACAGCAAACAACCATTTCAATAGTGCGTTTACCTGGAGTTGGCCGCATCATCGACACGAATAATCAATCGAACATCGTCACTCGGTAATATCCAGGCAGGTCGAATACAGCCGGATCCTTTGAAATTTGCCCGATCGACCGTTTCCTCGGCGGAAATCCGCCGGTCGCTGGTGACGCGCCGCAACTGGAATTCGGTTGGAAATCCCAGCATCGCAACGGCGGGGGCCTGCATTTCGACACGACCACGCACTTGCTGCCTATCCGTTGCCCATCAATCGATTCATTCGTTGACAAACCTGCCTGAGATCCAAGCCGCAACCCAAGCTAGCATCAAATCAGGATTGCCAAAACCTACGCAGTTTGACATCTTGGTACTCGTGAAATTAACTGGATAAGAATGACTGAGAACTGAAATGGAATTCCGTTTTCTCAAATCCAAATCTCTCAAGTACACCGCAAACAGCCTGGTTCTCCTATTTCTATTGGCCGGTTCCCTGATCTGCTTTATAGGACAATCAAAACAACATACTGGCTGGCTGGCACAAGAAGGTGCGCCAGCTACCCAGGACAGCACCAAGCAGTCACAGCTGAGTTCTTTTTACGCCCGTATCAAGAATGAAAATGCAATCTTTCGTGGCAACGATCTGTTCGTCGTCACGTCACCTCAAATCCAGACTCATCAAAAGATCGTATCGCAAGACTGGGACACCCAGTATGGCAAGGGAAAAGTTCTCGTCACGCTCGAGGGACCGATAGCCAGCGATGAACCTCTCGTGGTCACCTATGGCTTGTCTGTTCGCTGGAGCAAGATCCTTCCTTTTTTACTCTCGATGTTGATAGTGACACTGGGAATTACGTTTTGTTTCAAAATCCACTCTCGCCCTGAATTGATCAAGGACCGCACGGTCCTTTTTGCTGCCCGGATGATTTGCCTGCTGGCGGTTGGCTCCCTGGTTTACTGGAATCTATCCAATTTTGGCTGGCTATACGGTGACGAATATTTCATTTTAAGCAGTACCGTGCAAGGTAATTTTTTGCACTCGACTGTTTGGCCAGATACAGGCAGGTTTTGGCCTTTAGGACTCGTGGACTTGAACCTGTTGATACCGTTTGGTGATAGTCCTTTTGTTTATAATCTGGAACGCATGGTCATTTTCGTTTTGGCAGTAGCGGTCATTTATTTAGGAATAAAGCGAACAGCTGGCACCGTGATCGCCTGTATCCTGGTTACCGTATTATTGCTTTCACCCCACATGTTCAGGATTTATTCCGTTTCCATTTATGCCGAGTCACGGCTGATCCTGCTGCTGGCTCTTTTCTTCCTGCTTTATTATCGGGGAGACGAGACAAAGAACGGGTGGACCATTTTCTTCAGCTGCGTTATCGCCAGTGTGGCGACCTATTTCAAGGAACCCGTATTCGGTTTGTTTGTGGTTTTCGCGTTAACCCAACTGTTGTTTGGGTATGCCAGGTTATCCCGAGCCCAACGTTGGGCCAACCTGTTTTTATTGTGTAATGGCGCAGTTTTTCTATCGGTCTATTGGTGGTTTTGCGCCGACGGCAGCAACTATGCTGACTTGCTCAACAACGGGTCAAATTCAACACTTGGTCTTCTTGCCAGTTACCTTCTCAAACCATTTCTTGCATTTGCCGCTTGTTCCGGTCTGTGGCGCGCGTTCGCCATCGTCTTCCGAGGCGAACGTAGATTTTTGAAATACGATGGAGCGCTGTTTGCCGGTTTGGCGTATGCCACATCATTCGCGCTGTTAAAGTTGCACGGGGACTACTATGTGCTCCCCGCATATGTCTGTTGCCTCTTTGCCTTCTCTGGATACCTGGCTGAGATTCAACAGCGACTTGCGTCCAAACCAGCAGTGACCGAACCTAACCAGTTCCGTCATACCGGAATGGCGAGATGGATTCGAATCGCTGACCCCAGGGCTCAATTTGCCGCTTTTCTCACCATCATCATCGTCTCCGGTATCGCCAACATTCCCACGTCTGTCGATGATGTCAATACGATTGTCGAAGAGCGCCAGAACACACGACAATTGACCGCTTTGTTCGCGGAACTCAATGGCCAAGGCTTCGAGATCTACACCTACATACCGCAAGAGATGAGCACTTACTCGGAAGGAATTCAGGAATACCGCAGGACAGTATTAAATATTTTTGATTTCACAACACAAGTCGATCCCGAGGCAGATAAGGTCTGGAACCATTTGCCATTTCAACTATTAAAAGAAGCAAAAACTGGCGATGCCTCCAAGATGATCGTGCTGCACGACATAGCCTATTCCATCGAGACGTTAAACCAAACACAGGATACAGGTGACCGACTGGAAATGGTCGGAAATTTGCCTCATGTCATGGGTGCCCACATCTTTGCCAAACCCGAACTCCACACCAAGATTAAAAGAATTGCCGATCGCCACGATACATTACTTTACTAAGGTCGAACTAAGCCCGTTTTCAAGTTTTTATTTCACCAATCGGTTTCCCTTAATTGAGCGGTTAGCCTCGTGGGTCGACGGCTCGAAACCAGACGTTTTGCGTTTCACGAAAGAGAAATCCAATGACCAACGTCGTCATTGTCATTCCGTGTTTCAACGAAGCGTTGCGCCTGGACACACGCCGATTTTTACACTTTGCATCCCGCCATCCCCGGATCCGGTTCGTGATGGTCGATGACGCCAGTACCGACCAGACCCTTGATGTCCTTCGTTCACTGGAGGCCCGAAATCCTGGCCAGTTCGATGTCTTGCCATTGGCATCCAATGGAGGCAAGGCCGAGGCGGTGCGGCACGGCCTGCTGCACGGCTTTTCCCAGCAACCGTTTGCGGTCGGGTTTTGGGATGCGGACCTGGCGACCCCCATAGAAGCCATTCCAGAAATGCTGCATGTGATGGATCGAGACGAATCGATTAATTTGGTCTTTGGCTCACGGATGCAGCTGCTGGGACGGAAAATCAAACGCAAGCCATGGCGACAAAAAATGGGCTGGCTTTTCGCGACGGTCGCCTCGCAGGTTTTAGGCTTGAACATTCGCGACACGCAATGTGGTGCCAAGTTGATCCGCGTCAATCCATTAATGGAACAGGTTTTCGCTGACCCGTTTTCGAGTGGCTGGATTTTCGATGTCGAGCTGTTTGCCCGATGGATCTGCCTGGATGGTAAATCCAATCCGGACTCGGCCTACGAATTCCCACTTGCCGAGTGGCAGGACATTGACGGGTCCAAACTTCGGCTCAAAGACTATATTCACGCCGTGGCTCAACTAACTACCATCTGGTGGCGTTATCGCATGTCGGAATGGTCACCCTCGTCGGAACATCCCGTCCCGCTGCCGATATCCTCGACTTCCAAAGCTGCCTGAGCGGGACCAACGAACCCTCTGCCCAACGGTGCCGCTTTCCGATAATGTAGGACCTTTCTATGTTCATGCCATGGGCGGCTGATGCCATCGGTGTATCCCCTTGCGATACGCATTGCAATCCGGCAGAAAAAGCCCAAGACAAATGGCCACCGGTTCTGCCAGAAAATCATTGCATCGCGGCGGGAAAACCATAAGCTGGTAGGGATAAATTTCAGTCGGTGATCCGTCAAACTTGAATCAAGGTGTCCCATGTCAACCGTTACACGTGAAGTGCCCGAATCCCTCCATTCATTCCTGGCCAGCCCAAAACAACTATTGATCAATGGCCAATGGCAGGATGCGGCCTCCGGTAAGTCGTTTGAAGTCATCAATCCGGCCAACGAAAAAGTGGTCGGTCATGTGGCCCATGGCGGCGAGCCGGATGTTGCGCTGGCAGTGAAAGCAGCCCGGCAAGCATTTGAATCGGGGCCCTGGGCCAAGATGACACCCTCGGATCGCGGGAAAATGATCTGGAAAATTGGCGACTTGATCGAGAAGCATACCGACGAACTTGCCCAACTGGAAACGCTTGACAACGGCAAACCGTTGGGCGTCGCCAAAGTTGCCGACGTTCCACTATCAGCCGATATATTTCGTTACATGGCCGGCTGGTGTACAAAAATTGAAGGCAACACGATTCCCATTTCGGTACCGTACGCGCCGGGAGCCAACTTCCATGCATTCACGATGCGGGAACCAGTCGGTGTCGTGGGTCAGATCATCCCCTGGAATTTCCCCTTGTTGATGGCCGCCTGGAAAATCGCACCCGCGCTGGCTTGTGGCTGTACCATCATCCTGAAACCGGCAGAGCAAACACCCTTGTCGGCGCTGCGGCTGGGTGAACTGATCCAGGAAGCTGGCATCCCCGAAGGGGT
>JABACA010000108.1 GCA_014237975.1 Mariniblastus sp.
AAGATCAGCAGCAAGATCAGCAGCAAGATCAGCAGCAAGATCAACAGCAAGATCAGCAGCAAGATCAGCAGCAAGATCAACAGGAACCGGATGAGCAAAAAAGCGATCAGTCGGCCGCGATGCAGACGGATACGGAACAGGATCCAACAGAAAACCAGGAGGGTGCTGTGGCCGGTTATGGAACGAGTCACGCAGGTCAATCCAGTGATGATCTGGATGAGCTGGAAGCGATGAAAATGCTACAGTCAATTCGAGATCGCGACATGATGCGGCGGATGCAAAAACTGCGAGAGACTCGCAGCCGTCACATTCCTGTCGAAAAAGACTGGTAAACAAGAACGCGAATCACACCCTTGTACTAACAAAGAATAACGATGGAGCAATCCAATGACTGTCGATAAACGATTTTTAAAAACACTGGCCATGATGCTCACCTGCCTCATGTTGACAGGCATGGCGACAACGGCCAACGCGGACGTGTTGGCGCAACTTTCTTCAAGAGAGTCCTATGTCGGCATGCCAATAACTTTGTACGTTCAGGTTTCGGTTGATGGTGCAGCGCAAGCACCGACCATCCCCGAGATTGATGGCTTGCAAATTGTTGAAGCGGGTTCACCTAGCCGGAACTCGCAGGTCTCGATCATCAATGGGCGTCGGACAGAACGCAGTTCGGTGACCTACGCCTATCGTGTCACACCACGGCGGGCTGGCGTATTCCAGATTCCATCGCTAGAAGTTCAAACTGGCAACGGTGTCGAACGAACCAGGCCTATCAGATTTTCTGCAGCCACCAGTGAAACGGGTGATTTGATGTTCGCTGAAGTCACTGGCCAACAGGACCAGACGTTCGTCGGTCAACCGATCGACCTGACGCTCAAGATCTGGATCAAGCCTTACGTTGATCGTGATCGAGAAATTAAGTTGTCGGCTCAAAACATGTGGCAAACCATTTCTGCGGAACAAACAGAATGGGGTGGATTCCTCGACAAAATCAAGAACCTTCAGCAGGATCCAGAGGCCGTTCGTGTTAGCGAAGTATTGAAGCCTGATAGCGAAGGGATTGAACGCCGTTATTACCTATACGAAATCGACGCCACGATCTATCCCAAGTCAGCAGGATCTTTGGCGGCCGAGGATATCCAAATTGTGGCCCAGTACCCAACAGCGCTGGGTAAATCACGAGACCCTTTTGAATCGTTCTTTGCGAATTCACCGTTTTCGAATGATGACTTTTTTAGCCGTCGCGGATTCTCGCCTTTTGGATCTTCGTTGTCGGTGACCAGCACAAGACCCATCATGGTACAGCCCGATGTGTCCTCGGTGGTTGTCACTCCCATTCCAACCGCCAATCGTCCCGCCGATTACCGCGGTGCAGTAGGTCAATATGTTCTGGCCACCCAGGCTTCTCCAACCACGGTCAAAGCGGGTGACCCGATTTCCCTGACGATCGGTGTTCGGGGAACCGGTCCTATGGAATTGGTACAGTCACCACCGTTGTCGCAACTAAGTTCGTTGACGAGTGATTTCAAGGTTTCCAGTGAACCCCTGGCCGGTGTCGTGCAAGATGACGTCAAAGTTTTCAATACGACCATTCGTCCTCGACAGCAGGGAGTCAGCCAGATTCCAGCCATCCCTTTCAGCTTTTTTGACCCGGAACAGGAGGAATTTGTTACGGTCTACAGCAATCCGATCTCCATCACGGTTAACAAGGCTGACAAACTGGCGATGAAATCAATCGTTGGCACCCGCGGTCCGCATTCAACCGACGGTGAAATGGCCAATCCATCTGAATCCAAAATCAGCTTGCAAAACTACCATCGTGCCAATGTGTTGGCAACAACCACGGTTGGCCAGCGCGGTGGTCAATGGATCTGGCTGCTGTTCGTTCCGCCATTGCTGTACATCGGGTTTTGGCTTAACCGTTACCGCACTGGAAATCGGGCCAGCAGTGGCTACCGCGATGTCAAACGACGGATCAATGCGGCTACCAACGGCGGAGCCATTGCGGAAGCCATGCAGCGGTTTGCCAGCGAAAAATTCGGGAACAACCAACATGAATTTGAGACGATTCTCTCGAGTTTGTACGACGACTGCAATCATTCTGCATTCGCCGGTGATGCTGCAGATTCGCTTGAGCAACTCAAGACGCGCGCCCGTACATTTGCCCGATCGATGGCCCGCGCCAAGCCGAGAGGCCAGGCCAAATGGAGACTGCCTGCAATCCAACGTCCAGTCCGCACCTTCGCCACCCTCACAGGTTGTGTCGGATTGATGGTATTGGTCATTTACTCCAGTGGGCAATACCATTGGGGGGAAACCCAGGACAATAGCAGTCATACCGAGCGAACTCTTAGCCTGACCTCGGAACAGCAGCAGTCGTTACTGCAGGAAGCAACCATTGCGTACAAAAAAGGCCAGCAACTTGCCGCCAGCGATGCTGCGGATGCCAAACAATCGTTTTCACAAGCAGCCAACAAGTACCAGAGCCTTGTGGATTCAGGTATTCACAACTCCAAGTTGTACTTCAATCTCGGAAATGCGTGCTTACAAACCGATTCTCTCGGGCGAGCCATCGCAAATTTCCATCGGGCTTGCGATCTGAACCCGCTTGACCTGCAAGCGAGTCGAAACCTGCAGATGGCACGTGAAATGTTACAGCGCGATGCTGACGATTCAATGGCAACCAGTTCCGCATGGATCGACCAGTTTTCTGGCTGGTCGGCGAACATGATTCGTGCCTATGCACTACCGTTACTGGTTATTAGCTGGTTCTGTTTTTGGGGATTGCTGTTCATCTTGGTGGTTCATCCCACTTGGCAGTTCCAGAAAACAGCGGTTGCCGTAGCGGTCGGGCTATCGGTTCTGTGCGGAATCATGATTGCATCCCATCATTATTCCGACCAGGCTCCACTGGCCGTTATCGTCGTCGACGATGTCGCGATGCACGCTGGAAATGGAGACACGTTTGTTGAACTACCGTCTGCGGAACTAATGCAAGGCACGGCTGTCACGGTGCTTCAGCAGCGAGGCAATTGGCTACAGATCCGATCACCTGACGGAAGCGAGGGCTGGATTCACTCAGACGCATTGGAAGTCGTCTGACGTTAGAAGGAAGAAGGAAGAAGGGAACGCCCCTGGTCATCCGGGGGCGTTTTTTTTGCCTGACTTTTTCTCGACGGTCAACCTGGCAATCCTAGTCGACCGGGAAACCACGTTTTCGCAGAAGTGCACGGGTATCAACATCGCGTCCCCGGAACTTCCTGAATCCTTCTGCCGGATCCACCGTATCACCCACCGACATGATATGGTTGAACAGGCTGTCAGCCGTTTTCTGATCGTAGTAAGAGCCAGCTTTCTCAAATACCTCGGCCGCATCGGCAGTTAAGGCATCGGACCAGAGATAGCTGTAATAACCGGCCGAATAACCGTCGCTGGCAAACACATGGCTGAACTGCGGCGTTCGGTGGCGCATGACGATCTCCCCGGGCATTCCCAGCTCCTGGAGCGTCTCGCGCTCAAATTGGTCGGGGTCGATCGTGACGTTGCCTGCCAGATGCAGCTTCATATCCACCAAGGCACTCGCCAGGTACTCCACCGTTGAGAAACCCTGGTTAAACGTTGACGCTTTTTCGATTTTTTTCAACAACTCGGCCGGCATCGGTTTGCCCGTTTCATAATGAACGGCAAACTTTTCGAGAATCTCTGGTGTCGACAACCAGTGTTCATTCAATTGACTGGGGAACTCGACATAATCCCTGGCAACCGACGTCCCCGACTGGGATGGATATCGGCACTGGCTGCATAAACCGTGCAGGGCGTGACCAAATTCGTGAAACAAGGTGACCGCGTCATCCCAAGAGATCAGGACCGGCTCGCCCGGTTTGCCCTTGATGAAATTTGAATTATTGGAGACCAGTGTCGAGATCGGCTGGTCGATGTTCTCCTGGGCACGGTAATCGGTCATCCAGGCACCACTCCGTTTACCTCGCCTGGCATACGGATCGAAATACCACAGGCCAATATGCTTTCCATTCCTCAGGACTTCCCAGACCCGCACGTCCGGATGGAATACGGGTACGTTGGTTACCGGTTTGAACTGGAATCCATAAATCTGCTCAGCCGCCCACATCATTCCCTCTCGCAGTTTTTCCAACTGCAGGTAAGGCTTGACCTGATTGAAATCCAGATCGTATTTGTCCTCGCGGACCTTCTCGGCATAGAAACGATAGTCCCATGGCTCGATCGTGATCTTCGCGCCACTTTGATCGGCGACCGCCTGCATGTCGGCGACTTCTTCCTGGACACGGGCGACCGCCTTGGGCCAAACCTGCATCATCAGCTGCATCGCGTTTTCCGGATTCTTGGCCATCTGGGGCTCCAAGCGCCAGTGGGCGTGAGTTTCGTAACCGAGCAGTTTGGCCCGCTCGGCCCTCAGCTTCAGGATCGCCGTGATAATCTGATTGTTGTCGTTGTCATCAGCATTGTCTCCACGGCTGTAATAGGTCGTCCAGACTTTCTCTCTCAATGGACGGTCGTCGGCGTAGGTCAAGACGGGCTCCATCGAAGAGCGCGTATTATTAATGACCCACTGGGGGGCATCGTCAGCGGATAATTTCTTGTCGACGGCATACTGCTTGGCCGCCGCGCTCATGGCATCCACCACACTTTCCGGCAGGCCCTCTAACTGACTCTTGTCGTTGACGATCGTCACAAGCTGTTCATCGTTCAAAACGTTTTGGCTGAACTGCGTAAACAGGCCGGCCAGTTGGGCGTTGATCTGCGACAACTTCGCTTTCGCGTCGGCGTCCAACTTGGCGCCCTGACGTACGAAACTCTTATAACGGTCCTCGACCAGTCGTTGCTGGGCCGGGCTCAGCTGTTTCATCTGGTCACCTTCATAAACTGCCGCAACCCGCTTGAACAACTTGTTGTTCTGCATAATCGAGTCGTTATGCTTGGAAAGCTTCGGCATGACTTCGGCCTCGATATCCGGGATGGAACCGAGGTTCAAATTGGAGGAATAAACACCAAAGATATTGCTGACGCGGGTCAATGTGGCTCCCGCTTTCTCCAGCGGCACGATCGTGTTATCGAATGTCGGGGGATCAGGGTTGTTGGCGATCCGATCAATGTCGGCCGATGACATTTCAATCGCCCGGTCAAAGGCCGCCACAAAATCCTCTGTCTTGATTGACTTCCAGGGAGGAACCCCACCATACGGCCCATCCCACTCCCGAATTAAAACATTTGAATCGATCACCCTCGTATCTCCGTCCTGTCCCTGTACCCCGTCGGACGGGGCAACCAAAAAAGCAAATATCACTGCAACGAGGAAAAGCCAATGTTCTTGTTTTGTCATGATCTATCATTCCAATTTGGATCGTTGAATCAACTCGTCTTTGTTTCCGAGACTTCCAATTCTAGCGATCGCCCCCGGTTCGTGAAGGATTGAATGGGGCTTTCAATAAAGTCCCTGAAATTTTGAAGCCAAAACATGGGGTCCGTTAGAAAAAGGGACTCCCCGGCCAGGGGCAACGGTCGCCCCTGTGGCTGGAATCCACGACCTACCGTCTTCTTTACCCCTCTTTGGGACGTCAATCAAACAGGCTCGCTTCCGGTTCGATACAGGCCGGGCTGTCGTTGGCAACTTTGTTGACCACCCGGGAGACTTCCCGCATCACCAAATCCTGGTTGGGAACCGGTCTGAGCAGTTCTTGCAATCGCGTCTGATCACAGAACTCTGTGTCGAGCCAGAAATCGTAATCGTCCGAACCCAGTATGACGGGCATCCGTTCGTGCAATGGTTCCAACGTAGCATTGGCCTCGGTGGTAATGATGGTGCAAGTTTCCACCGACTGGTTGACTGGCCCCCATGTTTCCCACAGTCCCGCCATGCAAAACGGCATGTCATCGGGCCGCGTGATGTAAAACGGATATTTCTGTTGGCCGATTTTTTTCCATTCATAAAACCCGTCGGCCAACACCAGGCACCGACGTGTCCTGAACGCATTACGAAATGCCGGCTTGGAGGTAACCGTTTCCCCGCGAGCATTGATCATACGGGCACCGATACCCGGATCTTTCGCCCAGGAAGGGACCAATCCCCATCGCAACCGATCGATCGCTGCATTGCCGGTCCGATTACGAACACATGCCACGGGCTGAGTCGGTGCAATATTGAACCTGGGTTTCCATTCCGGCATGGCCAAGCCATCAAACAATGAGGCGATCGACTCGACAGGACTCCTTAACGTAAATCGTCCACACATGCTCTATTTCCGTCTCTCAGGTACCGGGGAGGGCATTGTACACTGTCGTGCGGCCTCCTGCCCAACGTCCTCGAATCCGGATCCTGGCAATTGACTCCCGCTGGTTAATTTGCGACGTTACCCGGATGTTCCAGCCCTCTGCCAATATCGAAACCTTGCGTCAACGGGCTGTCGTAGTAGGCAACCTGAGGCGATTTTTTGAGTCACATGATTTTTTCGAAGTAGATACGCCGATGTTGTCCAGTGACACTGTCGTCGATCGATACCTGGATCCCATTCCAATTGCCAGGAACCATTTGGAAACAGCCAGTACCGGACAACTGGCGCCTGATACGCAACCCTACTGGTTGCAAACGTCACCCGAGTTTGCCATGAAACGCCTGGTCGCCTCCGGCGCAGACGCCATCTACCAGATAACCCATGCGTTTCGCTCCGGTGAAATGGGTCGGTTACACAACCCCGAGTTCACGATGCTGGAATGGTATCGAATGGGCGATACGCAACAATCCGCCATGCAGTTACTTGGCGAACTGGCAATCTCCATACTGAACCGGACCGACTTTCATTGCATGACCTATCAGAGGGCATTCGAGGAACATGCGGGACTCGATCCTCTCAATGCTGGCGTTACACAAATGAAACAGGTGGCCCAACAGCAGGCGATCAATATGGATGGGCTCCAGCACGAAACGGACGTTGACTTATGGAGAAATCTGTTACTGACCCATATCGTCGAACCGAAATTGGGAATTGGCAACCCAACGATCATCTATGATTGGCCCGCTTCCCAGGCAGCGCTGGCAAAAGTGCGTTCCGGCAATCCGCCGGTAGCCGAGCGGTTTGAATTGTATGCCGACGGAATTGAACTTGCCAACGGTTACCATGAACTGCTCGACCCGGTTGAGCTGCGTCGGCGAAACCAGTCCGTCAACCAGTTGCGCGAACTGGATGGACGGTCTCCGCTGCCGACGGAAAGTCGGTTATTAACGGCCATGGAATCGGGTCTGCCTGCTTGTTGCGGTGTTGCATTGGGAGTGGACCGTTTGGTCATGTTGGCACTGGGCAAGAACAACCTGCGCGAGGTGATGGCGTTTCCAATTGACATCGCCTGAATCGCTGGCCTGTCGCCTTGAAATGAAAACTGTCTGACAGGAAAGATGAACGAACCCGTCGACCGGTTTCCCCGTAAACCGTTGACTTGAGAGGTAGAAACAAGATATTCTGCCCCAACTATTCACCTAAACTATTTTTCCGTTTCTGTTAGAATTCATAGATTCGCAGATGTTTTCGTTGCGTTCTATCCTGTTTGGACAAACTCGCGCCTCGATTAATAACGTATGCGATTTCATCCATCTAATAACTAAATAGAGATAAATATGAGTACAACCAGTTCCCCCATGGCGAGTGGTTCGACGTCCAAGTCGAATGACCCGTTACGATTAATTGACGTCGACCGTGTGCAGTTTTATGTTGGCAACGCCAAGCAAGCTGCCTATTTTTATGCGCAGGCGTTTGGATTCGAGATTGAACAGATCTCCGATTTAACTACCGGTGAACGCCAATCCGCCAACTACCTGTTAACGCAAGGCAATATCAGGTTCCTGCTGACCACAGGATTAACTCCTGATCATCCGGCTCAAAAAGAAGTTGGATTATATGGTGACGGGATCAAAGACATTGCATTCACCGTAGAGGATTCGGTCGCTGCTTACGAACAGGCGCTCCGAAATGGCGCCCAGTCGGCTTACGAGCCAGTCGAAACGACCGACGAACAGGGCACGGTTGTCATGTCCGGCATCAAGACATTTGGTCGGGTCATCCATTCGTTTGTATCGCGAACCGATCAGTATGCTCTGGAATGCGTCAAGGACCGTGGCACCTTCATGCCAAAGTTCAGTCAAGTCGGAGATTTGGCAATTAACGAATACAACCGCCAGAATCCAACCGGCCTGTTTTATGTCGACCACTGCGTAGGCAACGTCGAATTGGGAAAGATGAACACCTGGGTTCAATGGTACGAAGATGTTCTGGGATTCAAGTTGTTCAAGCACTTTGATGACAAAGACATTTCGACTGAATATTCAGCCCTGATGTCCAAGGTGATGGACTCGGGCCGGGAATTGATCAAGATCCCGATCAATGAACCTGCTGCAGGAAAAAAGAAGAGTCAAATTGAAGAGTATCTCGATTGGCACGACAACACACCTGGAATTCAGCATCTGGCATTATTGACCAAGGACGAGCTGAACACGGTAGGTCAATTGCGGCGTCGGGGAGTCGATTTTCTTGAAATTCCCGAATCCTATTACAACATCGTCTGGGATCGTGTGGGAGAGATCCGGGAAGACATCGACGATGTGAAAGATCTTAAAATCCTGGTGGATCGGGATGACAAGGGTTACCTGCTCCAGATTTTCACCAAGCCGCTGCAGGACCGACCAACTCTGTTTTTCGAGATCATCTGTCGACGCGGCAGCGAATCCTTTGGAAAAGGGAACTTCAAGGCCCTGTTTGAGTCCTTGGAACTGGAACAGGAACGCCGCGGCAACCTGTAATTCCCTTAACCAATCTCCAAGCTGGACTGTGACGGTCCAGCTTTTTTTGTTTTCGGTTCACCTGGTCGAATTATGAACCCTCCAGGGGCACGGACGTTATAATACGAGAATGAGCTTAATGGATTTTTACCGCTTGCGATGCCGACCCAACCACCGGTCGCTCACGGTGCGCTAGCCGTCCATTTTTTCCGCCCAGTTTCTCACCACGTCGTATAGGCAGATTATGTTGTTAATCAATCGACAAATGACGGCCAGTTTTTCTTTGAGTGCAGCTGTCCTGTTTTGTTTCCCAACCTTGCAGGTCGCAGGACAAGACGAGACCTCGGAAGTTTCGAGCCCGCTGCAGTACGCTCAAAACATAGCGGCCATTACTGGCAGGCCCATTTTTGCGGTTGCCGGTCAATCAACGTGACCACCTTGTGCCGAGTTGCTGAAGCGACTGTCCACGAATCGTGAACTGGCACCTTATGTGGCACAGGTTGTGCCCATCAAAATTGACACCGCAAGTAGCGCTTGGCAAGAGTGGTCCAAGCAACACAAGGCGGACGGTAACGGCATCCCCAAGGTATACGTTGTCCGGGCGGACGGAGAAACGTTGTTTGCCAGATCGGGGTCGCTGACGAATGAGCAGCTCATGCAGCTCTTGGCCGCCGCACTGAACAACGCCGGAATGGTACTCGGAGAAAAAGATGCCCAGACGCTCGTGGAGGTGACTCGTCGTTTTCAGGAATTCAGAAATGCGGGCGACCCAAAATCAGCAATCAAGACGCTAAGACAGGCCAAACGCTATCTTAACAAAGCAGGCCAGGTAAGCAGTTATGCACAAACAGCGCTGGCACTGAATCAGGAGATCCGTTTGTTGAACGAAACTGCCAAGGAGTCAATCAGCCAAACGGCAAGCCAGGTCGAGCAAGCCAAGGAGCAAAACGAAGCGGAAAAAATCCGGGCCATCCAAAAGTACTTGGGTGTCAAAGACCAATACTCCGACTTGAAATCCAGCAAGTCCGATCTAACAAAAATTCAGTCTAGTATCCGAAAAAACGATCAGATGAAATCTCTGTACGACAGTGTCAAACTTCTGGAACAGGCCTCCTTGGCAAAATCGGATTCCCAGAAATCACGTTATAAGGACAAACTGGAAAAACTGATAGAAACCTCATCGTTCCCACTGATCAAGTCGCAGGCAGAGGCCATTCTCAGCCAATTAAAAGAATAACAGGCGATTCACCGACCGGGTGGATCGTATTGGATATCAACATCTTGCCGTTTCTGGTCGGACAGTTGGTCAAAAATCGAGCGTGTTGCGGCAGCCCTTATAACAGGTTCGATATCTTTGCGACCGCGGGAGCCGGGTTCGATTTCCAGGCACTTGATCAAATGGATACCCACCGAAGTTGCAACGGGCGAACTGATTTGGCCCGGATCCAGCTGGAATGCGGCCCGGTTGAATTCGACCGGCATGGGTGCCGTAAACTCGATCCAGCCAACCAGACCATCCTGTTCAATCGATGTTTGAGCGACCGAGAAATCACTCACGGCACCTGACCATGTCACTTGCCCAAGGTTGATCTGCTGGCGGATCGAATCCGCACGAACCTTGACATCATCCGGACGTTCTTCTCCGGCAGGCCGCAACAGCAGGTGGGCAACCTTCATTCGCGTACCATCAAATTCCCGATGTCGCTGTTGGAAGTACTGATCCAGTCGTTCCTCGCTCAACCAGTCGTCCAGAAAACCCTGCCAGGCAATTTCCCAAGCAATTTCATTATCCAGTTCAGCCCGGCTCATTCCGTTTTCATTGAGGTGTTGTTGCAAACTCCTATCGACCTGCTTCAATCGTTTCTGCAACTGATCAATGCGCATTTCAATGGCACTGCCCCCGCGGGGATAGTATCGGGTCGTTTTCAGGTATTCCATAATGACCTGTCGCCGCACCAAGTGCGAGAGCGCCTCGGATCGCAACCGACGCATCACATCGATATTGACGATACGGCTTCCAAGTTTCTGGTTAACAAAACGTTCGACACGGGCCTGGCTGATCAACCAGTCATTCACTTTGGCCGATGTTGCCATCGCGTCAACGCCGACCACCGAGTCGGAATCCTGAACAGCGATCGGCAGGAACAAGGCGGTTAACAATAGAATTGGCTTCATGGCAAGGGAATCTTTTTCAATTCGATCGTGACAGGCATTCTGACGATTGCTGCCGGCGTTTTATAAACCAAAGTACGGTTTCCAGGATCTTCAATAAACAGATATCGAATCGTCACCTTCGAATTATCCTGTTGCATCGTTTCCAAACCAATCGACTCTTCCCGTTCCCCTTTTTCGTTTTCCAGATAAACCTGGTTCTGGAAAACCCAACCTTGGTGTGATTCCAATGCATTGTTTTCCTCATCGAAACTCAATGACAAGGTGATCATATAGACGTCTTCGTTTTTCTTGATGCCACCAAACGTCACCGTGGCACCCGCTTTCTGAACTTGACGGCCAATCTTCTGGTCCTTGAGATTCCTGAAACGAAAATTTTCGATCCGGCCGGGTAGGACAGCGTCAATGGTCGCCTTGATGCTCTTCAACTCTTCTACCTGCCGGTCGACTCGCTTCAAAGGCAGAGAAAATTCAAGCTCGGGCAGCTCCGGCTGGATCATCCCGTACATCACTGAATTCGGGTCGGTCACACTGACGGCATCGTCAAACTCATCTCGAATGGATACTTTTGACATTGGCATATCTATCGAAATGGGCCGCAAGCGAGGCTCCCAGCGAACCAGCAAGGTGACCGAGGTGTAATCCAGGTTGGGTTCCTGTAAATTGACGGACGAATCAACTCGGGCAACCTCGAGGCGAAAGATTCGAGCATCGTCAAATGGCATGCCAACGGGTTTAGCCGCCCCAACTCCTCTGGAAGGTAACGGCGCCAACTTCAAGAGTCCAAGTTCGCCGCCGTATTTGTCTACTGCCAACCCTGACTGGTCCATGACCGAACCAAGCGCTTCCCAAAACACCTTGTCAGCGATATCGAGTTTTATTTTCTTTTTGCTGGAAGCCACATCGTCAACGGCGACTTGATTTCCAGTCTGTTTGGCGATCGCGGCCAATGCCTGGTCGACCGTCATCTCGCCAACGAGAGTTACCCGACTGGCTTTGGAAACCGCGGCAACCGCCTGCTTTACAAGTTGACTCCGAATCACCGCGATACGGTTGCGAAAGTCGGTCGTTGCATCGTCGTCGACCTCGATTTGATCCAACGCAATGGGCCCCAGTTTCAAAATTTCGGCTTGAGCTTCATCTCGTTTGGCAACATCGGGAGACTTAAGCTGTTCCAATAGCTGGGTAACGCGTTCAATCACTTCCATCTCGTCCTGCTGCCCAGGGCAGGGGACGACCGCGGCCATTAAACCCAACAGCACTAACCATGTCATCGCGGTTGGTCTCAAAAAAGTTCCAGCCATACACATCTCCTGCTACCCTGCCATGCTTTCCATTTCTGCCGATACTATTTTACCGCTTGAACCTTGCCACGTCTAAGACAGACACGGATTTCAATGAACAATATATGCTGGCTGAAAAGGGACCTGCGGCTCTCGTGGGCGGGTCGATCGACCCTAAATAACCAGGCCAATCAACTCCAGAAAGAAAGGGGGACTAGGTAGCTGGGGAAACAACCCGACCTGACTTGGACGGGATCAATGCCAGGAATACCGGTTATGGGCTTGGCTGGGTCAAACCAAACGCCGCTTGACTGCCCATACGGCAGCTTGTGTACGGTCGTTCACGTCAAGCTTCCTGAGAATGTTCTGCACGTGCTCTTTGACCGTTTCCACGCTGATCCCCAGTGATTTGCCAATCTCCCGGTTACTCAAACCCATCGCAATATGCCGCAACACCTGCATCTCGCGGTTGGTCAAGGGAACATCGTGATCCATCAACTGTCTGGGGCGGCGCATTCGAGCCTGAGTCTCGACCATCAAGCTGTCCTGGGGTGCTGGTTCTCCCATGGCGGCCGATTTAAGCGATCGGATAAGCTGTTGGCAGGAGGATGTCTTGGACACGTAATCGTAACAACCCACCGCCGCTGCCCTGGCAATATGCGTCGGGTTTTCCTGGCCAGAGAAGGCGACAATATTAACGTCAGAAAATTCGCCGTTAAGCTCTTCCAACTTTTTCAGAGCATCTCGTCCACCCAGTCGAACCTCCATCACCAGTACGTCCGGGCTAAACTCTCTCAAGGCCGGCTCCAATTTTTCAACCGTTTCAACCTGCGACACTATTTCAACTGTAACGTCGGTCACATCTGCGAATCGCAGGCCATCGGCCACCACTGGATGATCGTCTGCAACAACAACTTTGATTTTCATAGCTTCATTCCTGCCATTGAGAGTGCAACGTTCATCGGGGCTCGCAGGATTAGATGGGGAATGCGTGTTCCAAAAAACGTAATCACCGGCCTTAACAGGGCGGACCGAGAGCCAACCCCGTCGGATTGATGGGAAAAATTGATAGGACAACCGAAATTTTCGGCCTAATAGGAACTGCTCACCCAATGAAATTTACACAAACTCCAACGGCAGGACGAGTCCTAAGCAGAGTATTTCATCTCAATACAATGCAAAAAGCACGGGAAAAGTATAGGAAAATGATCATTGAAATATTTTGACCCGACACCATTTGTGACCTAGAAACTTTTGTGACAGTTGTGTTTTTTCAACATACCAAGCGAATCAGAAACCATATGAAACCGCCCGAAATGCAAAACGACGCCAAAATCCTACTGGTTGATGATGATCAGCAACTACTGCAATCAATGGGGAGTTGGCTGACTGAACTGGGATTTCAGACCTTTCTCGCCCACAATTTCGAATCTGCTGGCAAAATCCTCTCGAACGAGACCATTCATGTTGCCCTGGTCGATGTGAGATTGGGGCCGGAGGATGGCTTTGAAATACTCAAACACTGTCGACAACACTATCCCAATACGCCGGTCCTGTTAATGACTGGATATGCCACAATCAACACGGGTATCGAAGCGATCCGCGCCGGCGCCTTTGATTTGCTGACCAAACCGCTCATTGACGAAGAGTTGTTAATTGCCATCAATCGGGTCCTTTCTCAACAACATGTCATCCAGGAAAACCAACAGCTCAAAGTCCAGTTAGACCGCCGATATGGGATGGACAATATTGTTGGAAATAACGTCCGGATGGAGAAAATTTTTGACGTCATCGACAGCGTTGCCGACACCAGAGCATCCGTTTTAATAACGGGTGAAAGCGGAACCGGAAAATCACTCATTGCTCGAGCCATTCATCAAAGATCGGACCGGCGGGATGCTCCTTTCGTGGAAATTGCCTGTGGCGCGTTGCCGGAAAATCTTCTGGAAAGTGAACTGTTTGGCCATGTGGCCGGTTCATTTACCGGAGCCATTGGTAACAAGCAAGGCAAGTTCAAACTGGCTGATGGCGGTACGATTTTCCTGGATGAAATTGCAACCGCATCGCCCAGTCTACAAATCAAACTCCTGCGAGTCCTGCAAAATTTCGAGTTCGAACAGGTAGGCGGCTCGGAAACTCACAAAGTCAACACGCGCGTCATCCTGGCAACCAATGAAGACATGACTGCTGCCGTAGCCGAAGGCCGATTTCGCGAAGACCTGTTTTATCGAATCAATGTCATCAACCTGCAACTACCCCCGCTGCGACACCGACAAAACGACGTAATTACACTGGCGGAACACTTTCTTTCCAAGTTCAATTCTGAAATTGGCCGATCGATTTTCGGTTTCGAAACGGCGGCTGTCCACGCGATTCAACATTACAGCTGGCCCGGCAATGTTCGTGAATTACAAAACGTCATCGAGCGCGCGGTACTGCTGGGCAAGTCTAGCAAGATCACTGTCGATGACCTGCCTGCCAATCTGACCAACTGCCTGACACCGGCGCAATCCATCGTTTCACCCAGTGGTAAACAGACACTCAAAGAAGCGATGGAGGCACCCGAGCGACAAATCATTCTGCAAGTACTACGGGACAACAACTGGAATCGAAGCGAAACGGCTGGCCAGTTGGGTGTCAATCGCACCACGTTATACAAGAAGATGAAGAAACTGGGACTCGACCATCCAAACCTGGCAGCCTTCTAGTAAGTCGATCCATTGCACCCCTGGTTCAACGGTCGGCAAGGCTTGATCAACGAGTCGCCAACATGATCTCACCGTTGGATTGATCACCAACCAACTCGATTAAGTCCCCTTTTTCCGCCTGGCCAGCGGCCGCTTCGGCCTGGACATATCGGCCGGTCGTCCCCCTTGCCATGCCCTCGGGACTTATCTCTTCGACCAGCATCTGAAGTGATTTTCCTTCCAGTTGTTTCAAATAATCCGCTCGCAACTGGCGTTCCGCTTCGGCAACCAGCTTGCCTCTCTCCCGTTTGAGCTGTCGCGGCAATTGTCGGTCCATCTCGGCAGCCGGCGTCCCGCGACGTGGGCTAAACGGAAACATATGAATTTTCGAAAACCCAATCTGGCGGCAAACATCCAGTGACATTTCAAAATCTTCCTCGCTCTCACCTGGAAAACCGACGATTAAATCCGTGGTAAAAGCGGGGGCATCCAACCTCGATGCCACCAGCTGGCAACGGTCAATAATATGACGCACCGACCAGCGACGTTTCATGCGGCGCAGAA
>JABACA010000109.1 GCA_014237975.1 Mariniblastus sp.
TCTTTTCGATCCTCTACCTTGATCGTGCCAACGATGTTGGATTGCATCGTTGTTCGAGGTTGATAGTTGGTGATTTGATAGGCGCCTTGATTCCATTGAATTTCAATTTGAAATTCACGAATCGAAATTTTAGAATCGGTCGCCAGATTCAATGAAACAGGGACGACAATCTCGACGATTTTCTGACCACTATGGAGTTGCTCCAGTTCCATGGCCTTGCATGTGGCCGGTACGTCGAATTTTAGAAGCTCATCTGCTGAAGTCGTATCAACGGCTGTGACAAGGACTGACAGCATCATCCAATAGACATTGGGAAACAGACAAAATCGTTCGCGTCTCACAGGCACTCTCCGGTAGATGACGGTTCCGATCAACCTGGCGACATCCCCTGTCCCGGATTGAAATAGTAGAAGCCTCCGTCGTGGAGTGCGCAGAACGTGGGTGTTATTTAGACATGCGAACTACCTTACGTCGGGCAGTTCAAATTGGTTCAATTAAGGGGCGCAATACTAGAACCTTAGCACCCCAAGTCAACTTTTTACGCGGAGAATTTCAAGAGGTGCGGATTAGAGAGGTTGTCGGTTCGCTTACCTTGTGAATGGTAGACGGGGAACTTGATCAGATTGCCAGAAATGCTAGCAATCGACACGACCATTGACTGATCTGTCCCACCTAGTGTTTGATCTTCTCCCAGTACTTTTCAAACGCGCCATCGTTGAAAAAGGGTGGGCTGTTGTCATGGTCGTGACATTCCATACAGGCGCTTTCTCGCGCCTGGTCGAGCGTCAATCGCATTTCAAGTCGCAATTTCTCCAAAACATCTTCGTCGGCACCATCATTCTCAGCTTCGACGTGTGCCGAACCTGGACCATGGCAATTCTCACATCCATTGCCAAACAGGTGCGGGTCCTTTTCCAAGTCGATAAAACCCGATTCATAGGGATAGTACTTTTGAGGATTCCAGCCGGTGACGTGACAGCTTAAACACTCGGGGTCGTAATTGCGTTTAACCCATGTCCGCTCCCCGGGATCGGTCAGGTCAAGTGTCGCCCGGAAATGAGGGCCGCCATCTCCCTCCGTTCCGTCTTCCCAGATTTCATATTCCTCATCGTGGCAATCGAAGCAGGTTTCTGAACCGACGAATTGGTAACCGCTGGGATGTCGGCGAGGTTTGACATCGGTGAGTTGTCCATTGATGTACAGTTGTTTCAGTTCATTCTGGTAATTCAAAAAGATACTCTTGATCTGGTCCGAGTCCTTGTACCGTGCATCCAGTGGGACTCGTTTGTACTTTGGTTCGAGTTTTCCGTCTTTCTCGTAAAAGGCGACAATCCCGACGTACATTCCTTTGACACCGACCTGGATCATGGCGGTTCTTTTGTTAGTTGTCTGGATATACTCGGGCAGCATCGTTGGGTCCCCTGCTCCACCGGCAGTGACCAGCACGTCAAATACGGGATATTGTTTTGCGATGGCACGGCATTCATCCAATCCCGATTGGGCAATCAGTACATTGACGTCACACTTTTCAGCAAGCAACTTGGGAACGGTTCGATCCAAACCCTCCTTGACGGAACTCAATATTAATTCGGGATTGTCTTTTAAGTCAGCAATATGCTCGTCACCCAAAACCTGGGTGATACCAACTTTCTTGCCATTGATGTCGACAACAATGAAAGGGCTCTGCATCCCCGCCTGCATGATGTCAACGTTAGCACATACGAAAGGGTTGTCGCTCCCAATGGAATCGGCCATGACCTGAATCAGGTCGATGGTTGGCAATTTCAGGTCATCCACGCCAAATCCAATCGCATCGTAATTCATGGCCTGGCATAACGCCTGGTAAGTATGCCGTAGCTTGATAACCGGCTGTTGGCCGAATCGCTTCACTTGATTTCCCGCGTCGATGGAAACCAAGTCCCAGCCGCGTTGCAGCAGCAGTTTTTGAACGGCATGACGTCGCATCATGCCCCCTTTTTGCAACGCCAGCGTTATACAACCACACGGTTCCAGGTAGCCGTGTTGCCGACCGGAAATGAACAGGGCGAACTCCGGTTTTTTCCAGTCTTTCAGCAAGTCTTCGGCCGTTCCGGATTCACTGGGGTCCAATGCATCTTCGTCATCCTGCTGTACCCAACGGGTCGTGAAATGGCTGGGCGCTGCTAGTCCGATAAACTGGCTGTTCTGATCACAGCCGATTGCGATCAGTATCGCCGCAGTGCAAACGATCGTACTGCAGAAAATCAGGATCCGTTTGGTATTGCCATTATGAGTCATGGAAAGCCTCTACATGCGACGGTGACACCTGTTACTCGTTCACTCTATTAATCGCTGAATGCGAGCTAGCACTGCCTTGGTCGGCGGTTTTTTGGTCGGACTTGGATCGCAACTTCGAAGAATCCGTGACCAATCAACTAGCTGTATCCAAGAATACAGTTCGATCCAACCTAGGTAAATGGCAACGCGTTGAGTCGCCAGGTTGCTTTCATACAAGCGGATCGATCTAGGGTCGGTTTTGCCCGGTTTCCGATATTGTTCCAGAGATCAAAAAACGCAGTTGTTTTCGCTCGACGGACGGGTCATTTGTACCAATCACGGCAAACCCCTCAAATTCACCGGACAAATTCGTGTCGCGCAGCTTGACCGTTACCGGGAACGTCCTTCCCGGCAAGATGACTTTGCCGTCCGGTAGAATGACATCAATATTTTCTGATTGATCAATCAAGCTGATTTCAAGATCAGACGTTCCGCTGTTCTTGATGATAAAATCGTGGCTGGCAGTTTCCCCCTGCTTGAGTTCCTTGAAACGGAATGTGTCCGAACCCGGTAAACTGACTTGTGGAGCAACCGTGGACGAGTCGATTCGAGACCACTGGTTTTGAAAAAACTGTTCGTCGGTGTTTGAAGATTCCCACCAGCCAACCCCCCAGCCAGTGGCGATTCCCGATAGAATTGCGACCAGCGCCAATGCGATGTATCCAATGATCGACTTCACAGGTGCTTTCTTTCGATAAAGTAAACCAACGTTTCGTAATTACCCTGATGGTGTTTCTTTCGGCATTTTAGATGTTTTTGATTAAATTGTCATTCAGTCAACGCCCCAGATTGTGGTGATTTTGGGGTAATCCAACCTTAACGGAGGTTGCACAAGAAGCTTTCCAATAAATCCGAAATTCTGCCATGGTTCTGGACGAATTGTCAATTTAACCTGATGATTAGGCGATTCCCACTGTTGAAGCAAGAGGTTGGCAAACGGGCTTTATGTTTTTTCGGATTTGGCGTTTATTCAAGTGCTCGTTTCAGATTTGGCTAGCAGCGCATGCTTCGCGAATGTCTGCAGCCCTGGCCTATTTTACAATGCTGTCGATGGCCCCCTTGGTTTTGATTGCGATTGCAATTGCGGGTTATGTTTTTGATGACCAGTTGGCCGAGCAGCAGATCGTGGACCAGGTCGCCGTTTTTACGACACCTGAAATTGCAAACACGATTGCCGGACTGATTCACAACGCGCAACGCCCCACCACCGGGTTGCTGGCCAGTACGGTCAGTTTGGTCATCCTGTTTTGGGCTTCTTCTGCCGTTTTTAACCAATTGCAGTTTACGCTCAACGAAATTTGGCAAGTTTCGCCACGTCACAAATTGCTGAACACATTGTGGATGCGTCTATTTGGCGTATTGATGGTGTTTGGTGTGGGACTTTCGTTGTTAGCATCGTTGGTGCTCAAGACAATGTTGACAACGGTCAACGGTTTTATGGGCGACAATTACCCCGGCTCCGTGTCGTGGCTTCATATCGCGGACCGGAGCGTCATGTATTTTATCGTCACGCTGGTATTGTCACTCTTGTTTTGGCTGGTTCCGATGACCAAGATTCGCTGGACGGATGTGGTTCCGGCTGCATTGCTCACTTCGGTGTTGGTTAACATCAGCCGCAACGCGATTGAGATGTACCTGAAATTCTCGACGACCAGTGAAGTTTATGGCGCGGCTGGTTCGTTGGTGGTCATGTTGATCTGGGTTTACATTAATGGGCTGGTCGTTTTTTATGGTGCTGCGTTTAGCCGTTCGTGGGCGGAGACGTTTGGTTCCCGCAGGCATCAAATTCGCACAGACCCGGTCGATAAACCAGATCCCCGGCAAAGTGAAAAGGAAACTGAAAGTGCGGCGAGCTCCCAGGAAAAAATGCCGGAATCAGGTGATGAAAGCTAGATAGACTGGGGCGGCCACCGCCGCAGTCTGTCGGCTGAAAACCAAGTCGTGTCCTGCTGGTCCGTTAGTCAACACCCATTTCTTTAAGCAGGTGTTTGGCACCAAACACGTCTCCGGTAATCCAGAGAACATAGCGTATATCCACTCCGATTGATCGACTGTACGACTCATTCCAGGCAAAGTCATTAATGGTTGCCTCGAAGGCTCTGTCAAAATTCACCCCGACCAGTTCACCTTTGGCGTTCAAAATGGGGCTGCCTGAATTGCCGCCCGTGGTGTCCGTGTCATAGAGGATTGCCACGGGTACGTCGCCTAATTTTTCATTTTTAAAACGGCCAAATTCTCGTTTGGCATACATGTCGATAATTTTTTGGGGTGTGACAAAAGGATCTTGCCCCGTTGTCTTGTCAATCACTCCTTTGAGTGACGTAATCGGGTGTTTGTAAACGGCATCTTCGGGCGAATAGCCTTTGACGCTGCCAAAGGTAATGCGCAACGTGGCATTTGCATCGGGAACAAAACTGGCATTCTGGAACTGTTGTTTAATGGAAACCAGGTTGCCATATAATTGGTCAAGTCGACCGTTTCGTTCTTTCCCTTTTTCCCGAAGTTCAAGGTAATGGGGATATAGTTCGATGACCCAGTTCAGGAACGGGTCGTCCAGATTTTTGAGCTCCGCTGGAGTTTTCTCGAATCCATCCTGTACGAAATTCTTGTCGATCAGCCACGATTGGGCATACATGGAATCCAGGTAGTTGCTGCGCAGCTCATCGGTCAACGCCGCAACTCGCAAGGCATCAATTTCTTTGGCTTGAGGTAGTGGCGCTAATCGGTCCAGCATCCCTGACAAAAGCAGGTTGTCGGTGGCCGGGTCGAGGTCCTGTTGGGCCAGCATTTGACGTTTTCGGGTCAGTTCAAAATTCCGATCCATGTAGGGAGATTCCCGTTCGAGGTCCGGCTTTTGCCGTTCGACCGCACTGTCGTACATGGTAAAGGCCAAATTCATCATTCTCGAGGCAGAGATCAAGTTCTGCAGGTTAAGTTCAAATGGCGCAGCATCTCCCATTTCGGAATAAACGTTGTTGATTTCACTCAACAAATGGCCATACTTTTTCTGCCGGTCGGGATCGGAATCGATGTAGGCTTGTAATTGGGCTTCTTGGTCCGCTCGATAGGCAGCGATTTTTGCCCGGCGAAGTCCCTTGAGCTGGCCACGCGACCTTTTTTCAACGTTGGCCAAGGACTTGATTCGCGAAGTGAGTTTCAGGGCGACGGCGCGATTCTCTTTTCCGGCGGCCTCCATTTGTTGTATCTGCCAACCGTACAGGTCAACGATGAACGGTAGCCGGACGTCCTGTTCGTAAAGCAGGAAGCTGGCCGTTTTGTGGCGGGCCGTTCTTCCGGGATAACCAATCAGCATCACGAAATCACCCTCGTCGACGCCATGGGGGTCGACCTGGATAAACCGTTTTGGTTGATAGGGAATATTCTCTTCGGCGTAGTCTGCGGTGGAGCCATCGGGAGCCACGTACGCCCTCAGGAAAGAAAAGTCTCCCGTGTGACGAGGCCATTCCCAATTATCCGTATCGCCACCAAATTCGCCGACCGATGCCGGGGGAGCAAATACCAGCCGCACATCGGTAATGTAGGTGTACAGAAAAAGGACATATGTCTTGCCGGCAAACATCTCGGCCACCTCGGCCCGCATCCCCTCGTTGGCCTGTTCGGCCGCTTTTTCAAGTTCTTTGCGCCGCTGGTCAATTGCCTTGGTGCGCTCAACAAATCCCATCTCGTCATCCAGCACCGCCAGCACCTGGTCGGAGATATCACTGAAGGCTTCCGTGATTCGGACGGTATAGCCTTTGGCAGGAATTTCATCACTGAGCGTCTTGGCCTGAAAACCATTGGCCAGGAAGTCATTTTCGGTAGTGCTGGCGCTTTGTATCGCACGATAGGCACAATGATGATTGGTGATAATCAGTCCATCGGGGGATACGAATGAACCGGTACAACCATTGACTTTGCAAATGCCATCGACCAGGCAGACCTGGTTCGGGTTGAAAATATCGCCGGGCGCCATCACCAATCCTTTCGAGGGCAAATCCAGTTTCCCGATTTCACTAACGGGAAACATGCCTTCGTCGGCAGGGAGCAGTGCGGGTATCAAGCACAAAAGACCGACAGTGAATTTAACCGCTCTAGGAAAAACAACCATATTGATAACGACCTTCAAATTGATTTTCGGTTAATGATGGAAACTGTCCGAGGGCTTCGGAATGAACTCGTTTTAACCAATTCAGATGGTCCGTCAACGAGATGGAGCCTGGTTGCGCCGACATGCATCACGGGTTAATTCGCTTTCTTCTGTTTTCTCAGTTGGTTTCGGCACTCGGTAAAAAACGACTTGAAATCGGCCCGTTGGTAATCCGGATAGGTCCATCGTGATTCGATCCAATCGTTTTGCTGATAATGTAGAGTTACTTCGGCATAGATGCCATCACGCAGATAGATGCGGTGGTCCCGGTCCTTGGTCGTGGCCAGCACCAACTTGGCTTCGCTGATGTATCCAGGATCAATGTTCAGCGGCCGCGCTTCCGGGTGCTGATGTGTTTCAGCATAAAGTTCTTCCCATTGATTCGAAGTGATCTTGTGGTCCGGCAAAATCGCAGGGTCGATGAACTGGAAGGCAACCAGCTGTTTAAGCAGGTTTTGTCCCATGGTCTTTTCATAAAAACCCGTTTCGGTGAAATCAAAAAGATCACTTTTGATTCGAACGGCACTCCAATGTTTGGAGGCTTGCGAGACGGCCCAATCGATCGCCGATGCGTAGCGACTGGTGATCGCTGCGACCAGGAGAACAGGATAATGAGAATTGATCTGGCCCATGATTTACCTGGGGAATGTATCGGGAAACGGGTTGGGCAGCGAGTCATTGTCGATGAACTGGCTCACCATCCAAGGCCCGAAAGCTGGCGGGAATTGAAACGGCAAGGAGGTCATAACAAAACAAACCCCGGGCAATGGCCCGGGGTTTGACATAGTTCGTTTTCCGATGGTTCAAAATTCAATCCATCACTTTTTGTCTTTGTTGAGCTGCTGGTTCAGTTGCTCCTGGGCCGAACTGCGGCTATCAGGTGCCGAGCTGACGCCCGTATCCGGGTTACCGAAAGGATCCGGAGGGAAGTAGGGCACAGGTTGATAACCTGGGCCATAGCGATACCGATATCCGTAGTTGTAGCCGTAAGAACCGTTGCGCATGTTGGAATAGGCCGCCAGAGCCGGTGATGTGGAACGGGCGTAACCATAACCACCGTAATACCGCCCGCTGGCGTACGGTTGGTAGTAGCCCACGTTAGGATTGTAGTGGTAGTGGTACCCGTAGTTTCCGCCTTCGTGGACGTGCCATGAGTCGTTCTGGTGAAAACCGGATGCACTCGCGTGGTTGGGATGTTGACCAGCGGCTCCACCATGAACGCCCCCGATACCACCTTGGGCCAGCGCGGATGACGAGGGGGAGAGCATGACAACACCGGCTACCAAAGCTGCCGCCAATGTCAAAAGGGTCTTGCTATTCATCAAAAATTCCTTGTTGTTGAAGTTATCGTTGTACGAAAATTGCGGACGGAAAATGCTTTGTGTCTGAGCTAATTTTGCCGCCGGAATGTGTATGTTTTGTTGGGGAATGCCTGTTCCCCGATCATTTGGTCCGTAACCTCCCAAACCTGTTCCCCGTTGGGTCCCTGGGATAAAAGCTCGATGGACGTCAGTTCCTGTCCGTCGTTGAGCGCTTCCTTGGTGTTCACGATCCACTTTTTCCCATCCGCCTTCCAGGCTCCCATGATGCTGCCACCCTTGAAGTCGAACGACCAGGAGCGGATCGACTTGGTCGGAGCGTGCCAACCAATTCGCTGTGTTCCCAGATTGGAGATTTTTCCATCGGTGGCACACGAGAATTCACGGATCAGAAAATTCTGATTGGCCGACCAGTAACAACTGACGGCAACCACGGTCGCAGCCGGGTTTTTGCTGTCCGGGTTGCGGGTCGTCCAATTGCCAATCAACCATTCAAGACCTTTTAGCTTGTCGTAATGGGAGGGTAGACGGTTGGGTAGCTCGTGCACACTTAACAACATCCATTTCCCGTTCCGCTTGACATAGTTGGCGGAAAACTGGGTGGTTCGAGATTTTCCATCGGGACTGGTGACGTCCGTGGAACCCATCTCAAAAGCAAGTTCATCATTGGCGAAGCCAATCTTGTCAACCTTGATGGTTAGCTTTAGGCCCTTGTTGTTTGTGAAAAAATTGGTGAAGGCATGTTGGATTTCATCACGCCCGTTTATCAAGGTGGCGCTTTGGTCAACGTACTCGCCGTCGGAAGCCCATAGTGCGGCCAGTGCTTTGGCATTTGCCTGATTGAAGGCGTTGCCATAGGCAACGGTGATATTCCGGATGGCCTGCTCATCCTGGCTATGGTCTTTCGTTTGACCATGTAAAACGGGAACAGCTGCCAGCAAGCCGGCAAAGACGATAGTGGGAACAAAATTTTTCATTGGGATATTGCGCATCCAAATTCTAGATCGTGACAGGGGGAAAATGTTTGCAGCCATTATGGCATTGCAGAATTGGCGCGTCTAGTTTCTCCGTTCAAAAACGTTCGAAACATTATCTTCGATCCTGGTAGAGCAGCCAGAACGAATCCCCTCCGCCGGATTTCATTAGCCAAACTTCGATATTCGATAGAACGGTGGCGTTGGCGATACGGAAAAACCAGTGTCCATTGCCGGGGATAACCGGTTTGAATTCATTTCTGAGTTTGAGGCCAAATGGGATGGATAGCCCAACTCGATAAGATATACGGCCTTTTTTTCCCACGATTGTCGCGGCCGCATCGGCCCAATTTCGATCACGATATTTTTTGTCTTAGTATGCCTTGGCAAAAATGGCTTTTCGCTCTGCCGGCTGGCCGGTAAAGATGCAGGTTCCACTCTGGTCGTTGTCCTCAAGCGGCATGCAGCGGGCCGTCACCTTGAGCGGTTTCAGTAATTCTTCGACCTCGGGAGTGTCGACAAAATGGCAAACGGCGAATCCTCCATGGATTTCCGGCTTGTTCTGATTGGCGGGTGTGAAAAACGCTTTGAATTCGTCAAACGATGTAAACGAGTGTGTATTATCCTGGCGCAATTTGAGGGCCCGCTCGAACAGTGACTGCTGGATTTCATCCAGCGTTTGCAGGACCGTCCCCAGAAATTCATCCCGGCTGACACTGCTGGACTTGGGCTGGTCGCGGCGGCCAACGAAAACACTCTCCGATTCGATGTCCCGTGGTCCCACTTCGACACGTAGTGGAACGCCTTTCTTGATGTGGTGCCATTTTTTCTCTCCGCCTCGCAAATCGCGGTCATCCAGCAGGACTTGCAACTCTCGCCGCGAGTACTCCAGTTCGTCCAGTTCCGCTTTCAGCGTATGGCAATAATCGAGTACTTTCGATTTTTCTTCATCGTTGCGGTAGATCGGCAGTATCACGATATGTTTGGGTGCCAGCCGTGGCGGCACAATCAAGCCATCGTCATCGCCATGCGCCATAATCAACGCCCCCACCATGCGAGTTGACAGACCCCAGGAAGTCGTCCAGGCAAACGACTCCTTGCCGTCCTGATCGTGGAATTTAATATCCTGTGCCTTGGAAAAATTTTGCCCCAGGAAGTGGGATGTGCCGGCTTGCAACGCTTTTCGGTCTTGCATCATCGCTTCAATGGTCAAGGTCATGTCGGCTCCCGGAAAACGCTCACCGGCCGTTTTTTCACCTCGGATAACGGGTAAAGCCATATGTTCTTCGGCGAATTCCGCATAAACATCCAGCATCATCCTGGTTTCCTCCAGGGCCTCTTCCTTGGTGGCGTGTGCCGTATGGCCTTCTTGCCACAGGAACTCGGCCGTCCGCAAGAAAATCCGCGGCCGCATTTCCCACCGCACAACATTGCACCACTGGTTGATTTTCAAAGGTAGATCCCGGTAGGACTGGATCCACTTGGCAAACATACTGCCAATAATGGTCTCACTGGTGGGGCGAACGATTAAGGGTTCCTCCAGTTCACCGGCCGGAACCAGTCCACCATCCGGCCCCGGCTCCAGGCGGTGGTGCGTGACCACGGCGCATTCCTTGGCAAAACCCTCGACATGTTCGGCTTCCTTTTCCAGGAAATGCTTGGGGATAAACAGCGGGAAATAGGCGTTTTCATGTCCCGTCTGCTTGAACCTGCGGTCCAATACGGCCTGCATGTTTTCCCAGATGCCGTAGCCCCACGGCTTGATGACCATGCAACCCCGGACATCCGAGTTTTCCGCCATGTCGGCCGCTTTGATCACTTGCTGATACCATTCGGGATAATCCTGTTCGCGGGTTGGCGTGATTCCGGATTTGGCCATGTTTCCAATGTATTGGTTAAATCGAGGGGACGAGGAAAGTGAGTCAATTGACAGTTTTCATTTTAGTGATCCGCCGCATTTACCATAGCGGACGGACTCCTGTTTTGTGGACTGGCCCCCATTTTCTCTATCCCGGACCGGTCGAATTCGCGAAAATCCAACCTGGAGATACTTGCCGGATTGTGACGCAATTCAGGCAGGTCAAGCAACTATAATGGAGGTTTTGATCGGCCTTCCGTATCTCCAACTTTGTTTGAGTTTTTATCATGAAGCGAATGCAACATTTGCGAAGCTTACAACTCGCGGCGATTTTGATTTGGGTTGGATTACCAACGACCCATCTTTGGGGACAGCAAGCCGATTCCAAAGACGTTCCGAACCGCTATTGGCCGGCCGACGTTGCATTTGATCCCGCGGTACCGACCCCCAGTGAAGTGCTCGGTTTTGAAATTGGCCAGCGTCATTTGAACCATTCCCAATTGGTCCAATACCTACAGGAATTGGCCGATCATTCGGACCGGGTTACGATCGAGCAATATGCCCGAACCCACGGCCAACGTCCCTTGCTGTTACTGACGATTACATCGGCTCGCAACCGACAGCGATTGGAGGAAATCCGCCAGCAACACAGGCAACTGGCGCAGCCGGCCAAAGCGGGCCAGGTTGATACAAGTGATCTGCCCGCCGTGATCAACATGGGCTATGGGGTTCATGGTGATGAACCGAGCGCGACCAATTGCGCTCCGCTAGTGGCCCATTACCTGGCAGCCGCCCAGGGAGAGGAAATCGAGAAGATTCTTGATGATTGCGTCATCCTGCTGGATCCCAGTTTGAACCCGGATGGATTCAACCGGTTTGCCAACTGGACCAATGCCTATCGTGGTCGAGTACCGAATCCCGATGCGCAACACGCCGAGCACAACCAGAATTGGCCTCCTGGCCGGGTCAATTATTACTGGTTTGATTTGAATCGTGATTGGTTGCCAGCGGAACACCCGGAAAGTCGCGGACGCTTGAGGAATTATCACAAGTGGAAACCCAACGTCGTCTTGGATTTTCATGAAATGGGGACTAATTCCACTTACTTTTTTCAGCCGGGAATTCCCGAACGAACCAATCCATTGACACCCCTGAAGAATGTGGAACTGACCAATCGGTTCGGAGCCTATCACGCCAAAGCACTCGATCAACGGGGAAGTTTGTACTACACGCAGGAGCGGTTTGACGATTTCTATATGGGCAAGGGTTCAACCTACCCGGATCTTCATGGTGCCGTTGGAATCCTGTTTGAACAGGCCAGTTCAAGGGGCCACGTCCAGAGAAACGACAACGGGCTATTGCGATTTCACGAGACGATTGCCAATCAATTTGCAACGTCGCTGTCCAGTCTGCGGGCCACAACCGATTTAAGGGAAGAGCTGCATAGCTTCAAACGAGACTTTTACAACGAGTCAATGAAGCGGGCCCGATCCAGCAAGGTCAAGACGTTTATTTTCAGCAGCCCCGGTAATCGGACCCGCTTGGAAAATTTTGCCGACGTGTTACTCAGGCACGACATCAAGTGTTATTGGCCTGAGCAACAGTTTGCCGTCGGGAAACGTTCTTTCGATCCGCGCTGGACACTGCTCGTACCGGCCATTCAACCGGAATATCGGTTTATCAAGTCGCTATTGATGCGGCGCAAGTCCTTCAAGGAGAACGTTTTTTATGACGTTTCCAGTTGGACTTTGCCGTTGGCCTACGACCTGGAACAAACCGGGTCCCCCGAGACGATTGATGTTTCCGAAATGCGACCGGCCAAAATTCTGGAGCGGATGGATTTTACATTTACCCCGGATCCGGCAGCCGGATTCTACTTGGTTGACTGGCGAGATGACGATGCGGTATGGCTGCTCAATCAATTGCTCAAGAAAGGTGTTAATGTCAAAGTTGCCAAGCAGGAATTTTCAGTGGACGGGAGTCCCTCGACGAGAACATACCCGGCTGGCACGCTGCTGATACCGCTGGGAATTCAACCTGATAAACGCGAATTGATTCAGGAAGTTCTGGCTCGGGGCGCCCAGCGGGGGACCGTCATCACTTCCGCATCGAGTGGGCTGACACCCAGCGGAATCGATTTTGGCAGTAGTCAATTTGTCAGCTTGCCTAAACCAAAGATTGCCATGCCGGTTGCCGGTGGCGTTTCGCCCTACGGTGCAGGAGAAATTTGGCACTTGCTGGATACCCGAATCGGTATCCCGCTGGCGATGCTAAAGCAAAATCGATTTAAGACGGCTGATCTAAGTTCTTACACCACCTTGTTGTTTCCAAATGGACGATACCAGGATATTTCCAGCGAGCGCTGGCAGTCGATTCGAGACTGGGTTGGCCGCGGCGGTACCGTTGTGGCGGTCGGTGGTTCTGCCCCAATGGTTGCCGATGCCGTTCAGGGTAATTGGGCGACCGATTTGGAACCCGACAGTGAGCCCGAATTGAATTCGAGTGGAGAACCTCAATTACCCTTTGATTCGAAGGCGAAAACCAGGGCATTGCAGCTGATTAGCGGAGCCATTTTCAAGACCCGGGTGGATTTGACTCACCCGTTAATGTTTGGCAATACCCGCAATTCCATGCCCGTATTTCGAAACCACACTACCTTTTTGGATCCCTCGGAAAACCCTTATTGCAACCCGATGATCTACGATGAGGAAAATCCTCACCTGGCCGGCTATTGTTCGGACGAAAACGTGGCGAAAATGAAAAACTCGGCCGCTGCGGTTGTTTACCCGATCGGCAAGGGACGTGTGGTGGTGATTGCTGACAATCCAAACTTTCGGGCCTTTTGGCACGGCACGAGCCGTGTCTTCTTGAATGCCATCTATTTTGGGCACCTCATGAATCCGTAATCGAGATGACGGCGATTGTTTGTCTCTCGGTTAGCGCCGCCATATGGACTCGAAACCGTTTTCCGGTTCGAATGATTCCTGGTGAAAAAATCTTGTCGAGCAAAGGTGATCCATGAGAAATTTCCTGTTGTTGTTGGTTTGTGGTTGGATCATGCAGCAGGCCAGTGCGTCTGGTCAACAGACGGAGCTGTATGAACTGCGTGTCTATTTGAACAACACGCCCGAAAAACAATCGGTAGTCAGCGATTACCTGAAGTCGTCCCTGGTTCCGGCACTTCATCGAATGGGTATCAAACGGGTGGGTGTTTTCAAGCCGGTCAAAGGGGATGATTACTCCATGTTCCTGCTTGTGCCGTTTCAAAATGCGGAGCAGTTCGTCAACCTGCGAAGCAACTTGGAAAACGATAAGAAGTACCAGGAATCGGCAAAAGATTATTTTGATCAACCGCTCAAGAACCCGGCTTTCAAGCGGATTGAAAGCCGTTTGCTAAAGGCGTTTCGTGGAATGCCAGAAATTGAAACATCGGAATTGTCAGAGAAGAAATTACCTCGTGTTTTCGAGCTTCGGCTCTATGAAAGTCACACCGAGGACCATGCCCGCCGCAAGGTGCATATGTTTGATAATGGCGAGATTCAATTGATGAGAGATGTCCAGATGGGGCCCGTGTTCTTTGCGGAAACCATCGCCGGATCGGATGCCCCCAATCTTGTTTACATGCTCAGTGCGGCCAATCGAGATCAGCATGCAGAACACTGGAAGGCATTTTTGGCTCATCCCGAATGGGACAGGATGAAAAATTTGGAACAATACAAGGATACGGTTTCCAAGATCCAGAATTGGTTTTTGGTGCCGACGAAGTATTCGGACCTGTAGCCGCTCTGAAGGTTTCCCCGGATTGGGGATTTTGTGACGTTCGTAACATTACCGGTTGAAAATAGATGGAAGTCGGTTATTGAATCGAGGCGCGAACGTGCCTAGAATCGGTGCCTTTAAATTAAACTGCAAGTCGCGAGTAAACTATGGACCGCCGCTACGTAAATGAACTGTCAGACGGTGAAACGATTGACCAGGTGTTTTTGGCATCGGAAAAGCAATTACGACCTAACCGTCAAGGTAATTTGTATTTGCAGGTCCGCTTGAGCGATAAAACGGGTTCGATCACGGCCATGATGTGGAATGCTACTCAAAACCAGTACGACGTTTTTGAGAATGGTGATTTTATCCAAGTCAAAGGGACAAGCCAGTTGTACAACGGTGGCATGCAAGTGCTTGCCAAGACGATTGCCAAAACCGACAGCAGTAAGATCGACGAATCGGAATTCACGACTCTTTCCAATACCCTGCTTGAAACAATGACCGGCAGGGTTGCCGAGTTGCTGAGGTCGATGCGAAATGTCCACCTTCAAAATCTGGCCGAGTGTTTCCTGGTCGATGAGGATTTTATGCGCAAGTTCCGATCGGCACCGGCAGGCGTAAAAAACCACCATGCCTACCGGGGTGGACTGCTGGAACATACGTTGTCACTCATGGAGGTTGCCGCTGCCGTAGGCCCGTTGTACGAAGGCCTC
>JABACA010000010.1:0-27830 GCA_014237975.1 Mariniblastus sp.
CCAGTGTCGATAACGTGGCCAGGTGCTGCCAGCGGTTTTCCTGTGGCACGTAAAAATAACCGGCAAACTGTGTCCGCTCGCCGGCCGGCTTGGCGAACACGGCGAACCGGCACGTTTGACCCACTTGCCAGTCGTAATCGTAGAACGACTGGCCCCCGGTCCCTTCACCACCAAAACGCTTGACCCGCACGTTGTTGCCAACCTTCATCGCCTTGACGCGGCGTTGTTCAGGCGTGGCGTTGGGATCGTTCCCCCGGCCTGGCTCCCAGACTGAGAACAGGACGACTTTCTTGCCGTTGGCTAGTTGCTGGATGCCAAAATAGCCCATCTTGAATCCGCACGCCATGAAATAGGTTCCCGGCGCCGATTTCTCGACGGTGATTTCGTTGTAAAACAGATTGGTTTCGGCTGGTTGCGATGGTTGGTCAACCGAGTACCACAGATGGACCGAGCGGCAGGCTTTGGGGGTTTGGGCCGACAATTCCAATGAATAGGCGATCAGACTGAACAAGACCATGCAACAACAAACGGGCCACTGAATCAACATCTTGAATCCTCAGGCTAGAATTTGCCGACCCAGGCCAAGAAAGGCGACAGGATCAGACCGAACAGGAACAGCAATGCCGAGACCGCGCCCAACACTCGGGCCGCCCGCGTTTGGGTCTCTCCCCGGTCGTCTCTCACCCCGCGCCGCATTTCCTGCAGGTCGCTGTTGGCGTACACCCAGGTAATGATCCCCAGGATGAAACCGAAACAATAAAAAGTACAAATGGAAAGGATTCCCATGGCCAGCAGGGTTGTTCCACGGTGGGGCCGGATGTAAATCATCTCCGGTCTGGAAATCTGGGGCAACTCGCGCACCGAACTCCGCCCGGCGGGGGCGTGTTGGATGGTCGATGCGGTGCGGTCCGTCGCTTCACTCGAACCACCACGGGACGGTTGGACCAGGGCGGCAGCAACCACCGCTCCGTCGTTTGGTCCGGTTGACGAAGACGCCTGGGAGCTCGGGTTACGATCGATCGTCTCGGTTACATCATCCCTGGATAGTTGGTTTTCCAGTTGCTGGATGTCTTGCAGCAATGCGGCAATGTCCTGGTATCGATCTTCGGGGCGCTTGGCGACCATTCGCTGAAAAATGGGATTTAAGGCATTGGCTGCCGGCTCTTGACCAACGTCGATCGACGGAATGGGCGCTTCACGGTGAGCCAAAATCGTTTTAACGACCGTATCCCTTGTAAAGGGTGACTGACCTGTCAGCAAGCGATACAGGGTGCAGCCAAGCGAATAAATATCGGAACGATGGTCGGCCGACCGGGTGTCTTCGGCCTGCTCCGGGGACATGTACTCGACGGTGCCCATGACTTGCCCGGTGGTCGTCAGGTGAAGCGAGTGTTCACCCCCACTCACCCCGCCGAGTCGCGCCAGTCCCATGTCGAGAACCTTGACCGTTCCGCCGTCATCGAGCAGCAGGTTGGCCGGCTTGATATCCCGGTGCACGACGCCTTTACGATGGGCGTAATCCAGGCCAACAGCTGCCTGCCCGACGTAATCCAGTGTCAGGGCAACTGGCAATGAACCGAGTTGTTCCAAAACGCGGGCCAGGTCATGACCGCGGACATACTCCATCACCAGGTAATGAAACCCATGATGCTCACCCGCATCGTAGGCGTGCACAATATTAGGATGACTCAGCTGGGCGGCCACTTTGACTTCCTGGTAGAACCGTGCAACGGCCGCTTCGGATTCCAGCATCGTCACGGGCAAAATCTTGATCGCAACTTCTCGGTCCATCCGGCGGTGTTTGGCCAGCAGGACCGTTCCCATGCCACCCCTCCCCAGCTCTTCCAGGACAATGTACTCACCAAAATGAATATCGCTGGCATCGCCCGACTGAAATTTGTCGGCTTGATATTGAGTGATTCGCCCGTCTGCTACCAATCGCTTCAGCAGGGCGGCGACACCGACCTTGATTTCGGCGCCGAACTGGGTGACCTCGTCCGATGACAACAAGCCAGCTTGTGTCAATTCGTGGATAACTTGTTGGGCTGATTCGGCCATAAAATACTTGGAAAAGAGAGTCTTTGCAAAACAGTGGGGCCCGGCGATCAAGGGGCTGCCCTGGTTACCAATTTAACCCCTTTTCAGGCGAGACACAAAACAAACCGGCCGAAGACCCAGTTTCCGACATTATTCTTAACACGGAAGTTCAATTTGCTGCGAGAAACGGGGCATTGGATGCGAACGGGAAGCAAAATGTTACAATCGGTGTCTGTGTTTTCTACCACGTTATTGATCGGAATTTTCAGATGGACAGTCGCCAGGCAATCAAAACATCAATCGGTACAGCGGATATGATCTCCAAAACTTATTTGGAAGATTTGACGGATGAAGAGATGATGAAGCGACCGGACCCAGGCTGCAATCATCTGAAATGGCAGGTCGGCCATTTAATATCCTCGGATCACGGGATGATCAGTGGCTGTGTCCCGGGTGCCCTGCCGGATTTACCGGACGGATTTGCCGAAAAATATTCGAAAGAACAGGCGGCCAGCGACAGCCCGGATGATTTTCACTCCAAGGCCGAGTTGATGTCGACCTTTGAAGCCCAGCGCAGCGCCATTCTGGAAGCACTTGCCAATATGACTGACGAGGACTTTGATCAACCAGCCCCCGAATCGATGCAATCCTACGCGGCCAACGTCGGCGCCGTTTTCAGCATGATTGGGTCACACTGGTTGATGCATACCGGCCAGTGGGTTGTTTTACGTCGACAGCTGGGCCGGGATCTCCTGATTTAGCGATCGATCGGAGGCGGTTTTCCATTTGTGGTTGGCACGAGGCCGGAGTTCCAGAGTATACTGGTAGTTTTCCGTTAAAGCTCCCTGGAAACAACGATGGCTGGAACCCACATGCGATTTTTAATTGGCGGAGTACTGCCGGCACTCCTGCTGCTCGGGGCAGGCTCTGCTGCGCTTGCCCAATGTGCCACACCGCTGCGCGGCCAGCCGATCTCGTTGTTTGACGGAGAGACGCTCAATGGCTGGGCCAAGCGCGACGGCCAGCCTCACCCGGGTTGGACCATTCAGGACGGGGCCATCTATCGGGCTAAGGGCGGTGGCGACCTGTACCACAAACACTTCTATCGAGATTTTGAACTGACTTTCGAATGGAAAATTCTCGCCAATGGCAACAGCGGCGTGAAGTATCGCGTTCAGCCGTTCGGGCGGCAAATGCTGGGCTGCGAATATCAACTTCAGGACGACAAACAGCGCGATTTCAACCGGCAGGCCAGTGGCGCATTGTACGCGGTCTACGAACCTGCCAAGAACAAGGTACCGGTCAAGTTGAACCAATGGAATGAATCCAAGATTGTTGTCTGCGGCAACCAGGTTGAACATTGGCTGAACGGCCAACGAGTGGTTCACGCACAGGTCGGCAGCCAGGAATGGTTGCAACGAGTCGAGAGCAGTAAATTCCGTGACAAGGATCAGTTTGGCCAGAACCGGGAGGGCCAGCTGTTTCTGCAGGACCACGGTCAGCCGGTCTGGTTTCGCAACCTGGTGGTTGTGCCTCTGAATTGCGACCGACGCTAATAAGCATTGATGGGCTTGTTGAGGTTCGGCCACCTCGAATTGTAGACTTTTCGCAATCAGCCCGCTGGCAATCAGTTACCTGCCAAGCTACTGCTGCGGTTGGAGGTGGGCCAGGCATAACGGACGGGCCGCAAACGCTCGGCCTTCAATCAAACCTTAACGGTAACAGGGAAAGCGATGCCATTTTACGAACATGAATTCTCGTCGATCGAAGAGTACCTGCATCATCGAGCACCCTATCTGCTGATCAAACAGATCGAGACCATTGAGAAAAGTCGGATTGTGACACGGACATCGTTTGAGGGCGACGAGTTTTTTGTGCCGGGCCATTTTCCGGGAGCTCCGATTCTTCCTGGCGCATTGATGCAGGAAATGACCACTCAATCGGCAGGAATTTTGATCGCTGCGCGGCACAACCCGATGCAGACATATTGCACGGCCGACCCTTTTTTTAACGAGTTTGCCTTGGGCGTTCTCATTCGAGTGCGCAACGCCCGATATCGAGGTTTTGCCAGACCGGGTGATCAATTGACGATTACCATCACTTTGAATGAGCAGGCCGGCCAGGCGTTCGACTTTGTCGGCCAGATTTCCAATGGCAAAAAAACGATTTTGCGCAATGAATTCCAGCTCGCCAACATTCCTTCCCAATCACTTCAGGGCATATCGGAATCTTCCGCTTAAGGCCAGGCAAGTCTGCCCGGGTTGATGAACGATCGATCCTCGGCGCAAAATAGGGGGCATCGTCAAAGGCAATTTTTCGATTAAAGGTCTGTCATGTCTGAATCCTCGCCCGACCCACAACCAGTTGACCACGACCCTGCTCCCCAGCGGAGAGGCCTGATCACCAGGTGGCTCGACCGTCTGGAATGGATGGGCAATAAATTGCCCGACCCGGCCGTCCTGTTCCTGATCGGACTGCTCATCACCTGGGGACTTTCGGCCTGGTTGTCCGGCATGGAGTTTACCGAGACCAAGCCGAATGCGACCGAACCGGTCAAGATCATCAACATGTTGAGCCAGGAAAACATCGCCTCTTTTTTGACGACGATGGTCGAGGAGTTCGCCAACTTCCCGCCACTGGGAATCGTGCTGGTCGCGTTACTGGGGGTCGCCGTGGCCGAACACTCCGGCTTTATCAATGCGTGCCTCAAATCGATGTTGAATGTTACACCCGTGCGACTGCTGACACCGATGTTGATCCTGGTGGCCATCATCAGCCACACGGCCGCCGATGCGGGCTATGTGCTGGTGATCCCGATTGGAGGGGTGATGTTCTATGCGGCCGGCCGGCACCCGCTGGCCGGGATCGCCGCCGGTTTCGCCGGAGTGTCGGGGGGATTTAGCGCCAACTTTATCGTGTCCGGGCTGGACCCACTGCTTTCGTCCTTGACGCAGACAGGCGTCGACATTGTTGACAGCAGCTATATCGTCAACCCGTTGTGCAATATTTTGTTCACCGCGGTCTCCTGTGTTTTTATTATTGGTGTTGGCTGGTTCGTGACGGACAAAATTATTGAACCAAGACTCAAAGGAACCGAGATCGACGGGGATCCGGCAGACATCCCCAAGTTTGACGAGCTGACCCATCGCGACAAACTGGGCATGTGGATGGGCTTGTTGTCCATTTTCATTACTATGCTGCTGCTGACCATTTGGGCCTGGCCCCAGAACTCGGTTTTGCGAGACCAATACGGTTCGTTGACGGCTTATCGCAACACGGCCGCCGATTTTGGGATTCAGTTCAAGGAAAAGGATTTCCCGGTTATCGGATCGGTCTCGGGTGCTGCGGCTAGCAGCGGTTTGCAGTCGGGAGATCGCCTGGTGGCCGTGACCCAAACCGGTCCCGATGAAAAACGGGTGCGGGTGACATTCCCAAACGAATTGGACTACCTGCTGTTTACCCGCGATCGCAGCAAGACCCAGCCGGCCGAGTTCACCGTCAGCCGGGATGGACAGGAACAGACAGAGACCCTCACACCGGTCAAGGCGACTTTCCCGGGCGCACCCCTGATGAAGATGATTGTACCGTTGATCTTTTTCGTCTTCGTTATCCCCGGCCTGGCCCACGGCTACGTCTCTGGCAAATATCGCAGCCATCGAGATGTCATCAAGGGGATGGCCAAAACGATGGAGACGATGGGCTACTACCTGGTGCTGGTCTTTTTTGCGGCGCTGTTCATTGCCGCATTCAAAAATTCCGGGATGGGCGACCTGCTGGCACTCAAGGGCGCCAATATGATCCGCGAATCGGGCGCCCCCCCCTCGGTGACCATTGTCTGTATGATTCTGCTGGCCGCGGCTGTCAATCTGTTGATTGGTTCGGCGTCGGCCAAGTGGGCCATGTTGGCGCCCATTTTTGTGCCGATGTTGATGTATTCCGGTATTTCGCCAGAACTGACCCAGGCCGCTTACCGGATTGGTGATTCGACGACCAACATCATCACGCCGATGATGCCCTATTTCCCGCTGGTGGTCGTGTTCAGTCAGCGCTACGTCAAGAAGTCGGGCATCGGAACGGTGGCCGCGTTGATGATACCGTATTCAATCGCCTTCCTGATCACCTGGACGGCTGTCCTGTTGGTTTATTGGAGCCTCGGCATGCCGCTCGGTATCCCGATGGATGTTCCCTATGAGTATGTTGTTCCGGCAGCACCCGGAGGGTAAAGTCACACAGGTATTTCATATTCCAAAAAAACCGTTTGTTAACCGTTGATAGAACTCTAGCTGGCTCATCGTTGAGTGGCCTGAGAAATCAAACACCAAAGGAAAGCGATAGAAACCAAAGATGACAAAACAAAACAGATTGAAATGGACCCTTTCCGTGGTGGCGGTGTTGCTACTGGCGCTTCCCTCCGCTTTGGCCGCGCAACTGCCTGACCCCGACGGCCAGGCGGCCGATATGACCAAGCCGGTGCAGGTTTACATCCTGATGGGACAGTCCAACATGCTCGAGATGGGCAAGGTCAAGGGTGGTGACGGCTCGCTGGAACACGCGGTGAAAGAGAAGGGGCTGTACCCTTACCTGGTCGACGATGAAGGTAACTGGACCGAGCGGAAGGATGTCCGCTACGTGCGCGTGATGGGCAGTGGCGGTCCCGGCAAGACCCGGCAGATGAACAACGAGTGGATGACCGTCAAGGGCGGAAAGATCGGCGTCGAGACGGGCATCGGGCATCAGATCGGTGAAGCGGTCGACGCCCCGGTGATGATTCTAAAAAGCGCGATCGGCAACCGCGCTCTCGGCTGGGATCTGTTACCTCCGGGCAGCGAGGGTTTTGAGTTTACCGACTCCAAGGGCCAGACCTGGGTGCACCCGGGCTACAAGGGATCGCCCGAAAAGTGGAAGAAGGGCGAAGAACCGAAGCCGATCACCTGGTATGCCGGGCTCCAGTACGATGGCGATGTGGCCCGCGCCAAAGCCGTCCTGGCCGAACTCGACAAGCACTACCCGGGTGGCAAGGGATACGAGGTGGCCGGTTTTTGCTGGTGGCAGGGCGATCGGGACAGCCGCAGTGAAGCGCTCTCCAGTCGCTACGAAAAGAACCTGGTCCATCTGATCAAGCAGCTCCGCAAGGACTTCAACGCTCCCGATGCGAAGTTCGTTTGTGCCTCGCTCGGCCAGACCAAGCAGGGTGATACCAACGGTGGAGGAAAGATCCTCGAAGCGATGCTGGCGGTCGACGGCGAGTCGGGCAAGTACGCGGATTTTAAGGGGAACGTCGCTGCGGTCTACACCCACCCGCTGTCCAAGGGTGGCAGCTCCGGTGGCCACTACGGCGGCAACGCGGAGACGTATATGAACGTTGGCCAGGCGATGGGCCAGGCGATGGTGAAATTGCTCGAGACGGACTCCGCCTCAAAGAAGTAAAGAGCCCGACTGCGGGCCGAATGTGGCAATCAGATACATCCATAAAAAAAGCTGCGGGTGAATTTCACCCGCAGCTTGTATCGCTAGGTTCTTAGTCGGCGGTCGTTGACGGAATTAATTGCCGCCCTTATTCCCCTGGTTCAACCGAGTCAGGGGCAAAGCCTTGGGACGAGCGGCAGCCGCCCCATCACCCTCTGACTCTTCTTCCTCGTGGACGATGGAAACTTCTTCGCCCATTTCAGCCAATAGCGTTTCCAGGGCGCGGTCCATGGCATCGCCTCGGACGTTCTTGTAACGGATAACGCCCTTGGAATCCATGACGTAGATGGTTGGCCACCCTGTCACGCCCCATTTGGTAGAAATGGGCCCACCCGTTCCAGTGGGTCCATTCCAGAAGCTGCGCCAGGTTAGATTTTTCTCTTTAACGATTTCCTGGATTTTCTCCAGGTTTTTATCGCTGTTAACACCAATCAGTGCGAAAGGTTTGTCCGACAACTGTTTTACGAGCGACCGCTCGTGTGGGAACATGGCCCGGCACGGGCCTCACCAATCACCCCAGAAATCAAGGACAACCACTTTGCCTCGGTAGTCACTCAGTTTGAAGGCAACTTCATCCAGATCGGAACCTTCGATATCGGGCGCCACTTTGCCAATTTGCAGGTACTTCAGGACGAACAACTGGCCTTCGGCCGCTTGCCCGATCGTTCTGCGGCCCATGCTGATGTCGCCGTATTTTTCAACACACGTTTCCAGCAATTTTATCCTGGCCGCCTCAATCGCTTTGGTCGTCCATTTCTCCAGGTAGGCTGTGCCGCCTTCACCCATGCTGGCTGCAACCTGTTCTTTCATCTGATCGTCCAACGCGGCGATTTTTGTCATGCTGCCGCCCAGGTACGATGCCAACGCCATGGTTGCCAGGCCTTGTACTTCCGGGTCCTTATTCTTCTCGATGATGGCCCGCAACATGTTTTCCGTTTTGGGTCCGGGTTGCTGGCGTGCCAAGCGGCTGGCCAACATGCCCATGGCGGGTGACGTGATGTACTTGTTCATCAACAGGTCGGTCGCCTTGGCCTGGGTTTCGCCTGGAAAGTTGGAAACAAAGACCAGGATTTGCACCGACAAGTCATCGTCATCCGATTCCTTGACCAGGGCAAGCGCCTGATTGGCCAGCTCTGCCTCGATCTTGCGCCGCTGCTGCATGACCTCGGCTTGTGCTGCTTGATCACCCTGGGCAGCGCGGAACTCGCGGCCCAGATCCATCATCATTTTTCGTTGGGCGCCTTGAATCGCGCGAAACTTCTCGGCGACGGTTAGCTCTTTTTCGTCGTCCTGGGTCTCGGCAGCTTGAGCCGCCTGATCCTGTTTGGCCTCACCCTCTTGCTGACCCCAAACTGCCGGGCATGCCACCAGCGCCAGGACCAGGAACCAGTTGAAATGGAATCGCATGAATTATCCTTGATAGAAGGGTTGTGTAAGAAACATCGTGCCGACTTGGCTACTGCAACTAACTATAAAGGGATCAGCGGGCCTTGAAAAGTTTTGATTGACCCGGGAGCTCACTAAAAAGGGTCCGTTTTTGCCAAATATCGGGTATTCCAACCAAACCGGCCGAAAACGAGTCGGAAATTCTTTCCACAAAGTGAAGCCCAGTACAGCGTACCGGGCCGAGGTGAAAGCAGAACCACCGGTTACTTGATGTCGGGTATCTTTCGGCCCGGCGTCCACGGTGCACCGGCCGCATCCAGTTTGGCATTGAGTGCCGGCAGATCAATATCGAGCAACTGGCTGACCTGTTCGGCCACTCCCTGGTACTCGGCGACGATAATTTCGTACTGTTGCCGGTGAGTGTCGGTCGGACCCTCGGTGCTGCCCATCGCGCCGGACGTCATCGTCCGCAAGCGGGAACGGAACCCGGGGTAGGCCGATTCGCTCCGCCGCGACTTGGTCGGGTCACCGTTAAATGCCTCGTTGATGTCTATCAGCTTCAGCTCCAATGCTCGCACATCGTTCAGCAGGGCGGGGTCCAGTTGCGGATTGGCTGCGACGACTTTTTCGATCGCATCCAACTGTTCCTGAGATTTGGCCAGGACGGCGGAGGTCGCGCTAATCGTGTCTGCCAGATCGCGGGCCCGTTTGGCGAACTCAACAATGGCCACCTGGTTCGGCGGACTGGTCTCGGAAAATGTCAACGGTTCAATTTCAAAGCTGACGGGTTTGACCAGCTGTGTGGTTTGACCCTCGACCACCTGAACCAGGTCGACCGAGTACGCTCCCGGCGGCGCCATGATGCCGCCCTCGATGGTAAAGTCCCACGCCTTGCGGTGCAGGCCTTTGGACGTGCTGGCCGGCAACCGCTTGACGACCTTGCCGTCGGTGTCACGGACGGTCAGCTCGACACGCGGTGCTACCTCGCGGTCTTCCGCCTTTAAATCGTCCCAGCTGGGGTAGGGCGAATCTTTGCCGGCAGCCGAGAGCTTCTTATCGTTCGCTTTCCGCTCGGAGCGCTTTGTTTTCAGTCCATCTTTCAGGTGGTAGGTAAAGGTCACCCCGTAGTCCGGGTTGGCACCCGTGTAAAAATTGGCTCCTTGAAAAGCGCGTTGTCCAACAGCCAAAGGCGCTACTTTGGGGAACATCTGGCCTTTCTTGACCGGGAATATTTTATTCTCCTCGATTCCCTTGGCGGGCATTTCGCGAAGAGGAGTGTAATCATCCAGGATGTAAAAACCCCGTCCAAACGAGGCCAGCACCACGTCATTCTCGTCGCGCTGGATCTCGATATCCCGAATGGCGACCGTCGGCAGGCCCGCCCCCAGCTCGACCCACTTCTTGCCGCCGTCGACGGTAAAGAAACAACCGAATTCCGTGCCGCAAAACAGCAGGTCCGGGTTCACGTGGTCCTGTTTGATCGTGTAAACGCTGCCCCGTTCGGGCAGGTTGCCAGTGATGTTGGTCCAGGTCGCACCGCGGTCGGTTGACTTGGCGATGTACGGTTTGAAATCTCCCCGTTTGTGATTATTGACCGCGACATAGACGGTATTCGCATCGTGCAGATCGGCCTCGATATCATTGATGTATCCGTATTCGGGGATATTGAGTTCGCCAAACTTGCTGATAGCGGTCCAGTTTTTTCCACCATCGGGACTAACCTGAACCATTCCATCATCGGTGCCGACGTACAACAGGCCTTCGGTCAGCGGCGATTCGCTGGTTGAAACGATCGTGCCGTAAAGTGAGGTGGACGTATTCTTGGCAACCGCATCGACGCCCCACACGCGGCCCATGACTTTCAGTTTGTTCCGATCCATGTTGCGGGACAGGTCGGGGCTGACGGCCGTCCAGCTGTTGCCACGATCATCACTGCGAAACAGGATCTGCGAGCCGTAATAGATTCGCTCGTTGGCGTGCGGTGAAATCATCAAGGCGGAATCCCAATTCCAACGCAGCGCCGGCCCACCCTGGGCAGGCTGTGGTTTGATGTCGACGCGTTCACCCGTTTTGCGATTGAAGCGGACCAGTCCGCCATACTGCCACTGCGAATAAATCGTGTCCGGGTCGAGTGGATCGACGGCCGGATCAAATCCGTCACCAAAGACAGTAATAAACCAATCGCTGTTGCGAATTCCATGAATATTGTTGGTTTGCGAAGGACCGCCCTGGGTCGCATTATCCTGGGTTCCACCGTAAACAAAATAGAACGGCTTTTCCCGACTCACGGCGACCTTGTAAAACTGCGTGATCGGCAAGTTGGCTTTGAAGTCGTAATGCTTGCCGCGATCCCACGTTTCATACACGCCCCCGTCACAACCGACGATCAGGTGATTGGGATCATCTGGATCAATCACCAATGCGTGGTTATCCACGTGCTTATCCGCTTCGCCCAGCTGGTTGAAATTACGGCCACCGTCCTCGCTGACCATCATGTACGTGTCGAGTGCATAGACCCGGTCAAATTTGTGGGGACAGGCCACGATCTCCTGGTAGTACTGCGGGCTGCCCGTGACATAGTCGCTCATGCGGCTCCACGATTCGCCGCGGTTGGCACTGCGATAGAAACCGCCATTCTCGGCCGCTTCGACGACGGCGTACAGGACTTCGGGGTCGATGGGCGAGATGGTCATGCCGATTCGGCCCTTGTCGCCTCCCGGCAGGCCCTTGTTGATTTTTTTCCAGGTGGCGCCCGCATCGGTGGATTTGTACAGGCCCGACTCCGGGCCACCATCAATCAACACCCAGGTATGACGCCGCCGTTGATAGGCCGAGGCGTAGAGAGTGTTGGGGTCCTCGGGATCCATGTGAACTTCGTTGACACCAGTGTCGTCGCTGATGTGCAGCACTTTGTTCCAGGTTTTGCCACCGTCGGTTGTCTTGTACAGGCCGCGGTCTCCGCCCGAATTCCACAACGGTCCCTGGGCTGCCACATAAACCGTATTGCCATCTTTAGGATGGACCACGATCCGTCCGATGTGCTCGCTATTTTCTAGGCCGACTTTCGCGAAGCTATTGCCACCGTCGGTCGACTTGTATAAACCGTCCCCGTAACCAACGCTGCGCTGCGAGTTGTTTTCTCCCGTACCGACCCAAATCGTAAAACGATCATTCGGGTCAATGGCGATGCAGCCAATCGAATACGAGCCCTGGTTGTCAAAAATGGAACGCCATGTGACACCGGCGTTTTCCGTTTTCCAAACGCCACCCACCGTCGCCAGGTACCAGGTACTGGGTCGCTGGGGATCAACGGCAATGTCGAGCACGCGGCCCGACATCAAGGCGGGGCCAATGTTGCGAAACTTCAAAGCAGAAACAAGTCCCGAATCGACGCCGGGGGCCGGGTCGGCCGGTTGGTCCGAATCCTGGGCAACCGCCATCGAGGGACAGGTAATGGCAACCCATAACAGGGCAATCCAGAGTGGGCGAGGCATTTACGAGGTCTCCGAAGTCAATCATGGTTTCAATCGAATCTTTAAGTTTAGTTAAAGCGACACGGCAGGTGTATCTGCGGAAATCGCGAAACGGGCCCAAATACGGATTAGTCCAAAAAAACACGCAAATCGGGCTATTGTTTTGCTCCCGACCGCAGACCGTCGGAGTTTCCAGCAGCCCGCCTCGGACAGATTGGTTTTGAAGTTCAAATTCATCGCATAGAATAAACCCGACCCAGTACCCCGCATTCCATTCACCCCCGTATTCCATTCACCCCCGTATTCCATTCACGGCTTCGTTCTCCACCCAGGATTCCATGATGTTGGCGCAACCCACCCTTGTCCGCTTGGTGATCAACTGCCTGGCGGCACAAGTCATTTTCCTCAGCCATTTATGGGTCACTCAAACGGGCCATTGCCAGTCCGCCCCAGTCGAGGTGCCGGGCGTTCAACACGCTGACGGTTTCGACGTTGAACACCTGGACAGAATTAACTCCATCATGAGCCGGGGCGTCGCAGCCGGAACCATACCAGGCTGTAGCGCGATAGTGTTCAAGGATGGCAAAGAAGTGTTTTTCAACACCTGGGGATATCAGGACATGGAAAACGAACGTCCAATATCGCGGGATACGATTTTCCGGATTTACTCGATGACCAAACCGATTACCAGTGTGGCGGTCATGCAGCTGGTTGAACAGGGAAAAATGAATCTGGATGACCCGGTCTCGCAGCACCTGACAGAATTCAAGGAGCTGGAGGTAGTGGATCTAAAAGGCGACAAAACCGAGAGTGGTGAACTGGCAACCGTTCAGCCCAAACGAACGATGACCGTTCGAGACTTGTTGAGACACACGTCCGGCTTGTCCTATGGTTTTTTTGACCGCGACCATCCGGTTGACCAGATTTACATGAAACGGGGCGTGATGTTGTGGGACAAAAACATTGCTCAAACCGTGGAAAAACTGGGCGAGATTCCCTTGAAGCATCATCCTGGCAGCCGCTTCGAATACAGCGCTTCTTCGGATGTTCTGGGGCGATTGATCGAAGTCGTTTCCGGCGAGCGATTTGACCGCTACCTGCAAAAAAACATTTTTGAACCCCTGCAAATGAAGGACACGCATTTTGTAATCCCCAAAGAAAAACGGGATCGGCTGGCGGTCATGTATCGCGACAGCAGTGAGGACAAGCTGGTCCCCGCCGAGTCGCGGTCTTCCTTTCGTTTTGTATCGGATTCCAACGAATTTTTTTCGGGCGGGGGAGGGCTCTGTTCGACCATCGATGATTATTTGAATTTTTCCCGGATGCTAATCAACGACGGCCAGTTTGAAGGTCGCCAAATTATTAAGCCAGGGACGTTGAAAAAGATGTTTACCAACCAGCTGGCATCGATTGAATCTCCACCCAGGGGTTTTCGGTTTGGACTGGGGTTTTCCATTTCGAAACAGCGGGAAGGCAACGATTACAGCTGGGGCGGAATTGCCGGAACCCGTTTCTGGGTTCATCCCGAATTAAACATGGTGTCTTTGTATATGATCCAGGTTAACCCGTATGGTCAGCGTGCATTTGGAGACCGCGTCCGCTCGATTGCGTACGGGGCACTTGATCATTAAATTTGGCGGTCAATGCCCGCCACAACCGAGGCGATATTGGCCTCGGTAATATTCATTCATCGACCGTATCGGAATTGACGGCTATGAAACCAATCAAAGGGAACGATCGTGATCGCGGGGCAGGTTTGCCTCGTCGTAGAACGGGCGCTGAAACATCCTTGCCGGGACGACCTGCCCAACCACGGCAGGATGAAGATGCGGCTTCTGCCGTTTCCCCCAACCAGGACAGGCCCACAACGAAACCGAATGATGGCCAGAGTGAGCTGAAGGTTGATAGCTCCAGCCAGTCGGCCGACAAGATCGGGCTGTTTGAGATCGAGGAGTTGCTGGAACAAAGCGATGGCTGGGTGACCTATTGGGCCACTGACCCCCGGTTTGATCGTGAAGTACTGATCAAGGTTGCCGGCCGAGAGACGTTTCCGACCGCCCAGGCCGAGATAGATTTTCAGAATGAAATTAGCGCGGCAAGGATACTCAGCCACACGTCCATTGTTCCCGTTGTTGGATCTGGAAAATGCAGCACCGGTTCCTATGCTGTCTACCAGCGGTGTCCCGGCGTCACTCTCGATCGGTGGTTAAGGGAACAGCAAGAGCCGATACATCCCCAATCGGCCGCAGCATTGGTCCAATGTTTGGCCGATGGAGTTCAGCATGCCCACCAACGTGGCATTCTGCATCGCGGATTGAATCCGCGTAATATTTTGATTGACCGCAGCGAAGAAGACAAACCTAAATGGACTCCGATCCAGGTTCGGATCAACCATTACGGCTTGGGCAATGCCGAGCCAGAAAACAAGAGGCAGGAGGAAGCGGGTCGTGCGACCGACGCATTGGCGTACTGTTCACCGGAACAACGCCGCGGAGACGCGGAAATCACAACGGCAACCGACATTTATTCACTGGGGGCCATTTTATATCGCTTGTTGACTGGTCAAGCACCTCCGTTGGCGGAAACTGCCGCAGGCCAGGGACAATCGCCCAGTGTCACGTGGCCGCCGAGCCGGGAGTCGCAGCAACCGGTTCTGGACCCCGTGATTCAGTCCATTTGCTGCAAGTGCCTCAGTCATTCACCGGCCGATCGCACCACCACGGCCTTTGAACTGGCCGACGAGCTGATCTATTGTTATCAAGACCGGACTGCAGCCCAGGAAACGGCCGGGGGTTTAAAGAAGCTGTTGCGCTGGCCCCGCTAAAACCAGACTCCTCAAGTGCAACCGAGACCGAATCACCCAACACGACAACTCAACCAACTTCATTTTCGGATTTACCAATGAACGCTCGCGTCTTTTTAGTCCTGTTGCTTGTTGCCCCTTTATCGTTTTTTATGGAATGCACTGCTCTGTCGGCCCAGGAACCGGGTGAAGAGAATTGGTACAAGGGCAACCTGCACACCCACTCCTTGTGGAGCGATGGAAATGACTTTCCGGAAATGATCTCAAAATGGTACGCCGATCGTGGCTACCATTTTCTGGCGCTGACGGACCACAACATCCTCAGCCGGGGCGAGAAATGGATGCCGGTCCAGACAGTTGAGAACCGGGGGGGCAAGGATGCTTTGAGTAATTATCAAGCATCCTTTGGAGATCGAGTGGAACTCCGCACGGCGGATAATGGAAAAATGGAAGTGCGGCTTCAGCCATTGGACAGCTACCGCGGACAATTGGAACGGCCAGGAAAATTTCTGTTGATGGTGGGTGAGGAAATTAGCGATTCGGTTGACGGCCTGCCTGTTCATATGAATGCGACCAACCTTACCGGGCTGCTGCGTCCGGTCGGGGGAAAAACGGTTCGCGAAGCGATGTCGAACAACCTAAGGGCTGCCATCGAACAGTCTCGCACATCGGGACAGCAGATCTTGATTCACTTGAACCACCCCAACTTCGGCTGGGCCATCACGGCAGAGGACATGGCGTTTGTGACGACCGAACGGTTCTTCGAAGTTTACAACGGTCATCCTGGCGTTAACCAATTGGGTAACGCGGACCACCCTCCCGTTGAACGGATGTGGGACATTGCCAACACGCTTCGCCTGGATCGACTCAAGAAAGCCCCTTTGTTTGGGTTGGCAACAGATGATTCGCACAACTATCACGATTCAACCGGCAGCACGCCCGGTCGCGGTTGGGTGATGGTGCGGGCCAATGCGTTGACGCCCGACGACATCCTGACGTCGATCAACGCGGGCGATTTTTACGCCTCTAGCGGCGTCGTGCTGGATCGGGTTGAATTCGACGCCACGACCAAGACACTCCAGGTCGAGGTTGATCCAGAGGCGTCAGAAGAGTACACGATCCAGTTCATTGGAACCTTGAAAGACTACGACCGTACGTCCAAGGTTCGAGAGGACGCGGAAAACAAGGAAATCCGTGCAACCCGTATTTACTCGCCGGATATCGGCAAAGTCCTCAAAACGGTCCAGGGTCGCCAGGCGACCTACCAACTAAGTGGCCAGGAGATTTTTGTTCGGGCCGTCATTACATCCACTGCCGCGCACAGCAATCCATCGTTTGCAGGACAGAAAAAGCAGGCCTGGACCCAGCCGGTCGGATGGGAATCCCAGATCGAGTGAACGCCAACACCATTCATCCGCAACGGCTGCTATGAGCCGTTACGCAATGCGTGATTGCAATACCATCTGTTCAACCACATCGCGGGGATCGCCTGACTCGCGATAGATTTCCAGCTGGCGATCCGCCCAACTGGGCCCGGTCGATATTTCCCGCGCCCGTTCAAGGTACGGCAAACAATTTAGTTCTCGACCGATCGGTCGCAGGTAATCGATCATGCCGTTGACGATCGTGGGGAGCGATTGAGTTTCGAACGTCTTGACATTAGCCAACTTGGCTTTGGTTCCATATCGACAGGCTAGCCATTTATTTTGTTTTACCAACATCGGGTGGCTGTCGTGCTGATAAGTTCCTTCGTCGATCATGTCAGACAGCGCCTTGACCAGGCACTGAACCAAGCCGGCGATTGCCAGCGCGTCGTCCAGGTTGCCCGGCATGTCGCAGACGCGAACCTCAACCGTGCCAAAATTGTGGTGTGGCCGTACGTCCCACCAGATTTCACGAATGGTATTGATAAAGCCCGTGTCGACCATGTGGCGGACCAGCCAGACGTACTCGCTCCAGTTGCGCATCAGTGGCGGCAGGCCAGCTGTGGGCAGCCCCTCCATGATTTTTGAACGATGGGATTGCAGCCCGGAAACCCGGTTATCCCAAAACGGGCTGCTGGCAGACAGCGCCAACAACGTGGGCAGGTGTTGCATGATCCGGTCACAGATCATCACGGCCTTGTCCCCCGAATCCACCCCGACGTGCACATGCAAACCAAACGTGACCAGTCGCCTTGCCATTTCCTGTAACAGGTTGATGAGGTTCTGGTAGCGTTTGGTGGGAGTGACCGTTTGGTCTCGCCAGGATGAAAACGGATGCGTTGCACCCCACCAGAGGTCCAGGTTGATGCGATCGGCCGCGCTTTGCAGCTCAATCAGCTTGGGCTCCAGGTCTCTTCGTGCATCGTCGATCGTATTGCAAATGCCCGTATTGACTTCGATATAGCATTGCATCAACTCGGGCTTGTAAGGCATCGATTCCCGGTCACCGGGGAACTGGCTCAACAAGTCCTCGATGCTACTCGAGAGCGCCTTGGTATCCCGATTGACGAGGCCAAGTTCCAATTCGATGCCGACGGTAGGCTGATCATTTGACTTAAATTCAATTGGCTGCAAATCCTCGTCCCCTTGCTTTACGACCTGTTGGCGATTCCATAACAAAAAAAGACGTTTGTCCAAAATGCATGATCCGAGTCAGTCATCATAACCCATACAGCTGGCCACGTGTTTTCCAACGGCTTAACTTTGTGATTCAAGGGGAGTTGGCTTGTCCTGTCGGGGTCCACATTTTCATCTTTTAGCCTGCGGCAGACCGTTTATTTCACCGGGTAAGAATCTGGATCCCACCTACAAGCCAAACCATTTCGCAGCTCGACCGACCTGGAAAATGCTGAAAAATGTTTGGCACAGGTCACGCAAACAACCTGAAAGAGATCGCCACGAACAGGCTGTCAGTCTTTGCTTTTTAAATGCGATGTGCCCCGAGCGCTTGCGTTGCCACTAGAGCAGCAGCGGTTGGCACATGGCGAAAATCACGCTTGCGGCGGCCAGAAATATTGTACGGCCGACATCGAAAGAACTTTTGCCCCGATCGGCAGTACTTTTTCATCAATATCAAACCCTGGGTTGTGCAGCGGCATGTGGCCGCAGCGCTGCCCGGCGCAACCAATCCGCATGAATGAAGCGGGCAGTGTTTGGGAGTAAAACGCAAAGTCATCACCTCCCATGCTGGCCCGGGAAATGGAAGTGACATTGTTGCTGCCCAGCAGTTCGGTACTTGCCATCTGTACCACCTCTGTCAGATGAGGGTCGGCCATGACGGGCGGAACCGACGCACCCCAGGTCAGTTGCACCCGGGTTCCCGTCGCCAGCGAAATGCCGTCGGCAATCTGCCGGATTTTTTCCATGGCTGTTGTGCGGGAAACATTATTGACCGTTCGCAGCGTTCCCTTAATGGAAACCGAGTCCGGAATAACATTGCAGGCATCACCACCGGCAATGGAGCCGAATGAAAGCACGGTTGGCTGATGGCTGTTGAGAGCGCGAGGGACCAGATGATAGCAGGTCGACAAAAATTGGGTCGCCGCTGCGATCGGGTCACGCGTCTCGTGGGGTCGAGCCGCATGCCCTCCCTGTCCCATTACCTCGACAAAAACCTCATCGCATTGGGCCGTGATGGCCCCGGCCTTCAAGGCGACCGTTCCTGCTGTTCGGTCCGGGTCGACGTGCAGCCCCATGATGGCATTGACCCCGTCCAGGACGCCCCATTCAATCAGGCGTTTTGCACCTTGGATGGTTTCCTCTTCGGGTTGAAATATGGCTCGTATCGCCACGTTTGGATTTTCCTGGCAAAACCATCGTTGCAAGGAAACAATCGTTCCAAACAGAATCGCCGAGTGGGCGTCGTGGCCGCACGCATGCGCGGCGTTCGTCACTCGGCTACGGTACTCCACGTTTTTTGAATCGTTGACCGGGACGGCATCAATATCGGCCCGCAGCGCTAATCGGTGAGTCGCGTTTTCGGAACCAAAATCGACGATCAGACCACGATTGTCCGGCCCCAGCCGGCAGTCGATTCCCGACTGCTCCAATTGATTGGCCAGGTATCGCGTGGTTTCGTATTCAAACCCAGACAGCTCTGGGTGTTGGTGTAAGTAACGCCGTATCTCCACCAGCTGAGATTCAAGTCCGTCGACGCTTTGACAAATAAAATGGTTCAACGTTGGTTTTAGGGGATCAAGGGCAAGGGGCAGTGAGTAGTCGCAAAGGTGAACTGCCTTAGTTTAGTTGGCAGAGTGTCCACTCTAACAGGGCAAATCGGTCGGTTGCCATTGTTTGTCAATCGATCGATGGCCAAACGCGATTGATTTGGCGATCGACAGACTTGTTGGCATGCCGTTGATTTCAGCGAAGCGGAGTTGTCTGCCTTTATCGACGGCGACTGGCCGGCAAACACCAGCAGCCGACCGTCGCGACGGTCGCCTGGTAAGAACCAGACATCACTGCCGCTGCCCTTGGATGACGAACTTGGCACTCCCAGAGACTGGAGTATTATGTTTTTTGCGGTTAAACTCGCATTCATGCCGCAGGGCGAGCTTTTCCTTGTCAAAAGCACTGAGCGAACAAAACAACAGCTAAAAGCAATCTTACGAATGTCCAACAACCCTTCCACGGCAACCGATCTTCAAGCGACGGTAATTCCACCGGAGCAGTGGGTCGATCAATATGGCGATTACCGTTATCGGTATGCTTATTCACGCTTGCGTGATGCAAATGCGTCCGAAGAAGTGTTGCAGGAGACTTTTTTGGCGGGCATTCGGTATTCGCATCAGTATGCAGGCAAGGGGAGTCAACGAGGTTGGTTGCTGGGAATTCTAAAACGCAAAATCATTGATTATGTGCGAATGCGGGCCAAACATGACCGATCCAGTTCGTACGAGGATGAAACCGACCCCTCGTTGCAGTTGTTTGACGCACAAGGCAACTGGAAAAAGGGCGCTTTTCGATGGCCCCGGCAGCCGGATGAACAGATTCAGGAAGTAGAGTTTCGGCAAATTGTAGAGAGTTGCCTTGATGAATTGCCGGAAACACAACGGGCCGTTTTCCAGAAAAGTGTCATGGACGAAAAAGATTCCGAAGAAATATGTAAGGAATTGAATATCACCCCCTCCAATCTGTGGGTTCGTATGCACAGAGCGAGGCTTGGGTTGGCTAAATGCGTTGAAACCAAGTGGTTGAATGAAAAGGAAGAGTTGGGTCATGTTGAATGATCGGAAAGCATCGGAACTGGTCACGAAATCCTTGCGCCGCACTCTGACGGATGAAGAGTCGGATGCATTGGAAAAAAATCTGACTGACAGCAAAGAACTGGAAGCGTTTGCCAAGCTCTCCCGCCAAATTCAAATCTCGGCCGTCGAAATTGCCACCTTGGCCGAGCGCGGTGATGTCACCATCGGACCGGGCCTGTCGGGGGAAGCTAAGGATCGATTGAAAGATTCGATTACCGCCGTTCAAAGTGGCGATGTCCAGCTATCCGGTACAGCGGATCAGCTGGATTCACAGCAAGATGAGAATCCCTTGAAACGAACGACACTGCTGCCATCCGGTAGCGATCAAGCATGGCCTCAACAAATGGTTGCCGAACAGGGGAGCCCCTACCAGGGGGCCGATGATGCACGGATTGGGGAGTCCCGGTTCACAGTTATCCGCCCGCTGGGCAAAGGTGGGCTGGGTAATGTTTGGCTTGCCCGCGATGAGCGACTCAAGAGAAATGTGGCCATCAAAGAACTGAATGCGGAAGCTCTGCAATCGGAGAAATCCTGGCAGCGTTTTCGACGAGAGGCAGAAATTACAGGCCTGTTGGAACATCCATCGATCGTCCCGCTGTACCAATACAGTTTTGACAAGAACACCGGTGAGCAGTTCTACGCGATGCGCTTTGTTGGCAAGCGAACATTGGCCGACGCGATCATTGAACATCACGAGCGGATTCGTTCGGGTGAGCGCGACGATGCGGGGCTGGGGCTGCACCGACTGCTCAGTATCTTTCTGGATATCTGCCAGGCGATTGCCTATGCCCATTCGCGTGGCGTCATTCACCGGGATCTAAAACCGGAAAATGTGGCTCTCGATAATTTCGGCCAGGTGATTGTACTCGACTGGGGGCTCGCCAAGTTGTCAGAGGAGGGAGAGCTGGTAAACCACCTTTCTCGAGAAAGTAATATTGCCGACAAGGCCTTGGCTCAAACGGTCGACGGCGAAGTCATTGGAACCCCGCTGTACATGGCGCCCGAACAGGCATCGGGCGATCTGGACCACGTCGATGAACGAACGGATGTCTATGGACTGGGAGGCATCCTGTTTTCCATTTTGACCGGCTGCGCCCCTCATGAAACCAGCAGCGAGCTGGCCCAATCAAACCTCAAAGAGGTGCTTAAAGCGATTGCCGAGAACCGTTCTCCCGAGCCAAGCGATTATGCACAGAGCGTTCCGCGAGAACTGGAAGCGATATGCATCAAATCAATGGCTTTCAAAAGCTATTTGCGCTACGAACAGGTGTCTCACTTGGCCGATGCGGTCGAGTTATGGATGGCAGGCCAAAGTGAAAAGAAAAGCAGGTACGAGAATCTTCGCATGGAAGGTCGTGAACTCAGGGCCGACCTGCAGTCGTCGATACGGGATCTAGAGACAAACGCCCGGTTCATGTCCCGGTTGCCTCCAATCCAGGAGCTGATAACCGCGCAAGGCGACCAGGAAATCGCGGTTTGGCGCGAGCGTTTGACCACCATTTACACCGGTTTGTTGACGGCCAAATCAGATTACCAAACGATCGCCTATTGCAAGATTGAAGCGGGTGTTTGCTCGGAAATCGTACGGGTTGAGCGGCATTCTACCGATCATTCCAACATCCGCTCGGTGCCTCGCAGCCGTTTGCGGAAAGTAAAAACGAATCCATTTCTAGACACGGTCATTCAACAAAAGCCAGAAGAAGTTCTTACTTCGCTGGTTTGTGATGCGGACTGTGAGCCGGAAGACAATTGTTTTGGCGACGATGATGTGCACCTGGTTGCTGCCGTTCCGGTTTACGATCAAAACACGGAGGAGCCGTATGGCGTTGTCTTGATCGATTGTGATATTGACCGGGTGATGCGGCGGCAGGTAAGCGAACACGCGACGGCTTCGGAAATTGTCATTGCCTGTGACATTCACCATGTGATGATGCGAAGCCATTTCGGCCACGTGGTCGAAGATTCCATTTCAAAAACAGTGGCCGAAGAAACGCCCCATTTTTGCCAAGCGGTCGAGGTGCTGCAAAACCACCTGGAATTTATTGATGAAACCAACACAGAAGTCTACGGGGCCCGGCTTTGGCTGACTTCCAACCGGCACGGATTGATGTACTTGTTGCGCAGTGGCCGCAATAAGACTCACTCTTAGGCGGTCGTTGAGGCCTTATTTGATTTCGCGGATACGAATCTGCTTGAAATAAAAGATACTATTCGGGTCGTGAGCCTGGAGTGCGATGGCGCCACCGCCGGAATCCAGCAGGCGCTTGGCGCGGGCCGGCTGGCGGATGGGCATCGTCGGTTCGGTATAGTCGATGACCCGTTTGTCTCCGACGAACACCCGAATTCGACTGTCGTCCACGCGAAGACGAATTTCAAACCACTCTGTTTCGTCCACCGGTGACTTGTTCAGATCCACGATTCCATAAAGACTGCCCGTTTTCCGTTTTTCAACATTGGAACTGTTTAGCTGGACTTCGTAACCTTTGTTCAGGTATTTACCTTTTCGCAACTCCCTGCCGGTATGAAAGAAGATCCCCGAATTGGACCCAGGCCTGGAGCGAACAACTGCAACCAGCTCAAAGTTCTTGAAGGCGACGTCCTGGCCTGAATCGCCAACAAAAAACAGGTGAGACATCCCGTTCTTGCCATGCAATTTTAAAACACCCTCTTCGACGGTAAAGGATTCGGGATGGGCGTTGGCTTGCCAACCACTCAAATCCTTGCCGTTGAAAAGTTCACGCCAGGCCGAGTCTTGCCCGTCAATGTCAGAGGATGTTGTATTTTGACTCTTGACAGAATCGGCAATCAGAAACAGTAGCAACAAGGCGGACAGGACTTTCTTCATATTGGCACTTGGTTCCTTCGTCGGCCGATCTCCAGACTGCGGGTGCTTGACCATGATTCAGCCGACGTTGAATCGCATCAGTGTTTTCAGAACACGGGTCGTGAACGGAGTTAATCGCGTTTTATTGTATTGATCTCCCAGCCGACGTATCGCGTCAGCCTGGGTCGGGTACGGATGAATCGTATTGCCCATTTGCCGCAGTCCGATCCCATTCTGCATGGCCAGTGTGAGCTCCGAAATCAGGTCGCCCGCATTTTTGGCGACGATGGTTGCACCCACAATCTTGTCGGTTCCCCGTTTGACGTGAACCTTGACAAAGCCCTTTTCAGAACCCTCCAGGACGGCGCGGTCATTTTCCGACAATGGTTGCACGAACGTATCAATGGCCAGGCCCGTATCCCGGGCATCGCGCTCATACATGCCGACATGGGCAACTTCAGGTGTGGTGTAAGTGGCCCAGGGTATCAGCAGCTGGCTGGCTCTGCGGGCGCCAAATGGCCCCAGCTTGAATAGCGCGTTTTGCACCACGATTCTTGCCATGAAGTCGGCCGCATGTGTGAATTTGTAGTGGGATGCAATATCTCCAGCAGCAAAAACTCGGCGGTTGCTGGTTTGCATCCGGTCGTTTACCAGGACCCCGCTTCGATCGTACTGTACGCCGGCTGCCTGCAGGCCCAGGCCGTCCGTGTTGGGTTGCCGGCCAACCGCGACCAACAATTTGTCTACGGTGACGTCGTAATCGCCTGCCCGACCCATGCCCGTGATGCGAATAGGGCCGTTTTCAAGGGCCGCCAGTTTTTGGTTTTTGTTTTCGGTCACAATCTCAACACCATCTTGGCGCAACTGCTCGGCGATGATTGCTGCCGCATCGGGATCTTCCCGTTTCAGAATGTGATCTGACATTTCGAACAGCGTCACCTGGCTACCAAACCTCGCAAACGTCTGGGCCAATTCAACACCAATGGGGCCTCCTCCGATGATTCCCAGCCGCCCAGGTAATTCGGTTAATGAGAATACACTTTCATTGGTCAGGTAATCGACCTGGTCTAAACCGGCAATAGGAGGCGCCGCCGCCCGGGCACCCGTGGCGATGACGGCTTTTTTAAATGGAACGACTTGCGTCTTGCCGTTATCAGGAGTGACATCGATGGCATCGGGTCCAGTAAAACGCGCCTGGCCAAAATAAACATCCACTCCCATGTCACGAAACCGTAACGCGGAATCGGCCGGGCTGATTCGGGCTCGCAACTGCCGCATTCTCTGCATGGCTGCTGCAAAATCAAATTTAACCGGTCCATCAATCCGGACACCGAAGTTCGCCGAGGCTTTTACGTCAGCCAATATTTGGGCCGAGCGAATCATCCCCTTGGATGGAACGCACCCGACATTCAGGCAATCACCCCCCATCAGTTCGCGTTCGACTAAAGCCACGCGGGCTCCCAGCCCGGCGGCGCTCGCTGCCGCAACCAGTCCGGCGGTACCCGCCCCGATCACCACCAGTTGATACGGCGAGGTTGACTGGGGGTTTTGCCAATTCAACGGGTGCACATTGTCGCGCAGCGCAGCGTTATGTTCATCGAAGGGTTGTAGCTGGATCAATTCGGACATCGACTACCAAGGCCTGGGTTTTCAGAGTTGCAAACGACCTAACCAAAAAATACGTTTTGTTGCCAGGGGCCTGGCCGGAATTCACGTGCGCAAGCCGGACTAGCTTTCAAGAGTACGGGCCTCCATGACGACCTGGCCGAAACCGCCGCCAAACGGAATGCCACCTTCTCGATCGAACGTGTCCGGCTCCGGGTCAAGCTGTATAGCCACCAGGATATAGAGCAGCGGGAGTGTCAAGATTGCGATCAAACCAATGACGCCCCAGATGATCAGCTTCCAGTTTTTCATATAGATTTCGTCCTGGTCAATAACAAACTTCAATAACAACGGACGGAACTAAAATCGCCCTGCCGGGTCATTGTCGAACAGCCATTGTTAACTGTAAACAACCCATTACGCCCCTGTAAATAATAAGGGGAACTGGCTGGTTCCGAGAAAAAACGCTCGCTGCGACCCGCAGCCGCCTTGCGGTTTAAGCTGTTCGGTCGTTGGCAGGACCCAAACGACGCACCAACTGGCGAACGATTAACGGGAAAGTGCCCAGCAAGACAAATCCAATAAACAATTGCGGTGTTATGACCCCGGAGATTCCCTGTTCGACTAAATGGTCAAGACTGGGGACCGACGAGCCGGTCCAGACAAACACCACGGTTCCTGCCAGCATTCCCAGCTGACTGACCCACCAAAAAGTGGTTAGCTTCATGGGCGTCAGGCCCATCACAAGATTAATAACAAAAAAAGGTACGGCCGGAATCAGTCGCAGCGTAAACAGATAGAAAGCCCCTTCCTTTTCAAGGTTGGAGTTAAACGATAGCAGGTAGCTTGCGAACCGCCTTTGTATCAGGTCCCGCAACAGGAAGCGGCTGAGCAAAAATGCAAAACTGGCTCCCAGTGTTGAAGCGAAGCTGACCAGGATCAGCGCGGGCCAAAAACCGAAGTACCAGGCATAAACCAGAGACAGGACTGCCGCACCTGGCAACGAAAGTCCGGTCGCCGCTACATAGATCAAAAACGCCAATGCCAACATGAGAAAAGGGTTGGCTTGGTAATATTCTCTCAATTGTGATTCTTGGGCGGCGAGGGTTGCCAGCGAGAGGCTGTTGCGAAACAGGAAAAATGCGCCAATCGAAGTTGCTACCAGCAGGGCCAGTACCGCCAGCCGGAGTAGGAACTTTCCAGGCCGCCAAGCGGAATCGTCGACAACGTCCGGTCCGTTTTTGTTTACGGTTTGCGGTGGGTCCGTATCGTGGGTGTCGCTGGCGTGCATCGGAACTCAAAGGTTGCAATCGGCTTTCCGGGAAAATCCCCATTCACCGGACTTCACATGATGTCACCGGACTTCACATGATGTTGAAACATCTAACAGGATAAGCCAATCTGCATTCGTTCCAACCCGGGGAATGATACGCGGCCCATTTCACTGTTTTGAGATTGTGTGATCATCTAAAAGACATAGGATGACGACTCCAACCGGCTTACCCTACTTTACGGACCGAGCCCCGCCTGGCTTGTAGAACCGATGTCAAATCCTCAGCACATATTGCAACAGGTTTTTGGGCATGCGGAGTTTCGAGGTCGACAGGCGCAAATTATTAAACGAGTGCTTGATCGACAGCACTCGTTGGTCATCATGCCGACCGGCATGGGCAAAAGTCTTTGTTATCAAATCCCGGCCATCCTGTGGTCTCAACCGCCCGAGCCGAGTGGCAATCAACCAGATAACGGTTTGACGCTGGTTGTTTCTCCGCTGATCGCGTTGATGAAAGACCAGGTCGATTCCCTGGTCTCCAAAGGCGTGTCTGCTGCATTTGTCAATTCATCACTGGGCCGTCGGGAGCGCGAGGATCGTTATCGACAGATTGCCGCTGGCCAGTTCGACTTGTTGTACGTGACGCCGGAGCGGTTTCGGAAACAGGAATTTCTGGAAGTGATCGGCCAGCGCCAGATTCAATTGATGGCGGTCGACGAAGCTCACTGTATCAGTGAGTGGGGCCATGACTTTCGACCGGACTATACCCGCGTCGGTGAGATCCGCAAATTGCTGGGAGACCCCACAACATTGGCGTTAACGGCAACCGCTACACCCGATGTGCAGGCGGACATCATCCGCCAGCTGGGCCTGCAGCCCGACCAGATGGAAATGTTCCACCACGGCATCCAACGGCCCAACCTCCAGCTGCTGGTGAAACATGTGTGGGACGATGATGAAAAGCTGAATTCTATTCTGGAAACGCGCGACCGTATTTCAGGCAGTGGCATTGTTTATTTCACACTGATACGAACATTGAGCCAGTTCAGCGAGGCTCTTCACGAGCGCCAGATACCCCACCTGGTTTACCACGGCGATCTACCCCGGCAATTGCGGCGCCGTCTGCAGGACCGCTTCATGAACCGCCCCGACTCGTTGGTTTTGGCGACCAATGCGTTTGGGATGGGCATCGACAAAGAAGCGATTCGGTTTGTGATGCACGCCGAATTGCCCGGCTCACTGGAATCGTACTACCAGGAAATCGGCCGGGCGGGCCGCGACGGTCTTCCCTCAGAATGCAGGCTGTTGTACGACCAGCGAGACCTGGCGACGCAAATGGAATTTATGCGATGGAGCAATCCGGATGCCCAATTTTACCAAAGGGTTTACGACTTTTTGAATAACGACCTGGAGCAGGTCAATTCGTTTGGAATCGACTGGCTGAGAGAGAGATTGCACTACAAGCAAAAACATGATCGACGCCTGGAAACATGTTTGTCCATGCTGGAGCGTTGGGGTGTGATTAGAGGAACGTTAAACCCGCTGCAATTGAGCATCGAATCGGAACTGCCGACTCGTTTCCTGGATGCTGGCTTGGCCGAGGACAAGCTAAAACGTGACCAGCACAAGCTTTTGAAAATGGTTGAATATGCCAACGGCGATGGCGACAGAAAGGACTTCATCCACAGATATTTTGGCCTGCAGTTACCTTCAGCCCCCGACTAAAACGCGTC
>JABACA010000010.1:27928-41205 GCA_014237975.1 Mariniblastus sp.
CAGTTGCACCGTCAAAAAAACCTCGCTGCCCAAAGACAACGAGGCAATATTTCAGCTGTGGATATCAAGAAACAATGTTCGATTTAGCGTCGACGACCGACAACGATTCGGCGCAACTGTGTTGCCGCATTCGTTCCGTAGTGATTTCGACGAACGGTGTTGCCATAAAAATGTAACGGCCTGTAGGGACGTTTTTCGATCGGAGTGGCTCGGATCTTGGCGCGGTCTTGGGGGCGAGCAATAACATATGGATAAAATCCGGTTTGTGCTGAAGCCGGTTCGGCAACAACCGATCCCAGGAACACAGCACTAAAAGCGATTGCGGCGGCAATGATGAGTCTTCTCATGGTGGGTTCTTTCGATGTGGAAGTTATTTAAATTGGATGTGAGGTCAATTGGTCAAAACAGTTGCCATTCTCTAAGGTTCATTTAAAAACCGACCCGTGCTAGGTGATTTTCGGGTCTTCCTTGATGAATAACGGGAACACAATACGGTTGAATCAAACGTAACAGTTGGAACGAAATTGATTTTTGGATGGAACATGCTGCCGCCGGCTGATCAGGCCGGCAACGACCAGGCCGACTAACTTTGACCGGTAAAACGAATCAATGCGTACGGCCCTACCCGCAGTGAATTTCGAGGCAGGCAGGGCACAGATCGCTTTCCAGGCGGCAGCGGCCAGTCGAGATTCGTTCCGAGACAAGAAACGACCAACGCGTCGGAATTAAGACGGCACCATATTTTTTGTAAGCACCGCAATGGCAGGTCAAACTCAAACCGGCAGGGCGGCAGCCTTTCGTGGCTGAAATCGGCTGTTTCGCCACAAAAAACCAACATCCGTTCGCTTCGATGTGGCGACCAGGCAATCTCTAATTAGGGTGTATGGACAAACTTTCCTCTCCAATCATGGCGTAACAACATGGTATTTTCTTTACGAACGGGGCCGGCTTTCTTGTTGGCGCTGGTCTGTCTCGCAACACCGACCGTTTCAACTCTGGCTGACGAGCGGGATGACGCCCGCTCGTTGGAACACAGTGATTACGATCGCTGGAACACGATTAACGCGTCGGCACTTTCCCACGATGGCAACTGGGTCATGTATTCGGTTCGCGATGGTAAAGACAATGTCACGTTGAAGTTTCGGCAAACGGCCTCGAGCCGGGAGTTTTCGATTGCCAATGGAACGGGCCCGCGGTTCACCGATGACAGCCAGTTTGCGATCTTTCGGGTAACCCCGGACAAGGCGCTCATTGAGAAGCTGAAAAAAGAGAAAAAGAAGCCGGAGGAGATGCCCAAGAGCCAGCTGACGGTTTTGCATCTCGAGTCGGGCCGGACAACCACCATCGACAACGTGACCACATTTAAAATTCCACGCGACAACTCGGAGTGGGCCGCGTTCCTGTTGGGCAGTGGCAAGAACGAAGCCACCTTGAAAACAGACAAATCATCGGTCAATGAAACGCTTGCCGTTACGCCCCAAGGGCTGCAGCGACCTAGGCCCGGGTCGGCAAAAGCGAAGAAGGCAAAACGGCCCGCCGCGAAAAACCCGAGTTCAAAGCTAGCCGGAAAATCCTCCAGCGAAACGGCCAAACAGCCAAAACAGGAGTCGTCTAAAACGGAACCGCAAGCCAAGGCTCCAGGCAATGACAAGGAAAAAAAGAAAGAGAAGAAAGCCGGTTCGGAACTGGTTCTCTACAACCTGAAGACGGGCGTCGAACAGAGGTTTCCCAATGTCGTGAGCTTTGAATTCAGTAAACCAGGTAACTTGCTGGTTTTCAGTACGTCGACCAAAGAGAGGCCTGCCGAAGATGGCGCCTGGGTAATGGACCTTAACCGCGGTACAGTCTTGCAGGTTGCCGCAGGCCTGGGCGACTACCGTGGACTGGCCATCAATGACAAGGGAAATGAATTTGCATTTCTGACCAACCGGGATGATTACTCCGCGAAACAACCGGCTTGGAGCCTGTATCACTGGCGCACGGGGCAAAAAGAAGCTAAGCCGATTGCCACGTCTGAATCGCCCAGCATTGTCGCGAATTGGGGGATCTCGTCTAACGGCTCGCCCGTGTTCAGTGAAGATGGCCGGCGGTTGTATTTCAACACTGCCCCGTTGCCGACTGCCGAAGAAGACGAAAATGATGAACCGCAAGCGAAGCTGGATCTCTGGCATTGGCAAGACCCCCAGTTGCAACCGCAACAACTGTTGCGGGCCGAACAGGAACGAAACCGCAGTTACCGAGCCGTTTACGACCTGAAAGCCAAAAAGATTACACAGCTGGCCACCCCGCAGATTCCCCAGGTCGCAGTCGACCCCCGATCGAAGGCCAACCAGGTCGTTGGTACCTCGCAGGAGAAGTACCGCAAGTTGATGTCGTGGGACATTCCCGGATATCAGGACACCTATTTGATCGATCTGAAATCAGGTGAGGCGAAACCCGTTCTGGAGAAAGCCAGGTCGGGCGGAAAGCTCTCGCCGGCTGGAAAATTCATCACCTGGTGGGACACCGACCAGCGGGCCTGGTTTGCCGTTCCGACGGCGAAACAGAAAGACGACAACAAGCCGGTCCAGATCAGCGCCGGCATTAAACATGCGCTATACAACGTGTTGCACGACACGCCCTCCGATCCACGACCCTACGGGATGGCCGGTTGGTTGGATGATGACCAAGCCGTTTTGGTTTACGACCGGTACGACATTTGGCAGCTCGATCCGACAGGCCAGCAGCCGCCAATCTGTCTTACCAAGGGAGAGGGCCGCGCCGCCTCCAAGCGTTATCGATACGTGCAGCTGGATCCCCTGCAGCGATCGATTGACCCGCAACAACCGATGATCCTTTCGATGTTTGACGAAGGTTCCAAAGCGAGCGGTTACACAAAACGGACCCCCGCCCCTGCCGAAGAACTGACCCAGCTATTGGCGCTTGAGGAAAGTGTGGGTGGTTTGAAAAAGGCCAAAGATTCCGATGCGGTCATCATGACCCGCTCTACCTTTCGCCGGTCACCCGATCTCTGGTACAGCCACTTGGGGATGAAATCAATCAGCAGAATATCGCGGATCAACCCGCAGCAGATGGAATATCGCTGGGGCACGGCCGAACTGGTGCATTGGGATTCAGCCGACGGCGGCCCGCTGGATGGCATCCTGTACAAACCGGACGGTTTTGATCCGAGCAAGAAATACCCGATGCTGGTTTATTTCTACGAGCGCAGCTCGGACAAGCTTCACAGCTATTACGCTCCGGCGGCGGGTCGGTCCATCATCAATTTCAGTTTTTACGTGAGCCGTGGCTACCTCCTGTTTGTGCCGGACATTCCATACAAGACCGGGTTTCCCGGCAAGAGTGCGGCCGATGCCATCCTGCCGGGTGTCACCAGTCTGGTCAAGCAAGGGTTTGTCGACGAAGACCGGATTGGAATGCAGGGCCACAGCTGGGGCGGTTACCAAACCGCGTTCCTGGTAACGCAAACGGACATGTTCGCCTGTGCCGAGTCGGGCGCCCCGGTCAGTAACATGACCAGTGCCTATGGCGGAATTCGCTGGAGCAGCGGGATGAGCCGGATGTTCCAGTACGAAAGGACTCAAAGCCGCATTGGCGCGACGCTCTGGGAAGACCGTGAAAAGTACATTTTAAATTCGCCCCTGTTCCAGGCGGACAAGATCAACACGCCCTTGCTGATTCTCCACAACGACGAAGATGGTGCGGTCCCCTGGTACCAGGGGATTGAGCTGTTTGTCGCGCTGCGCCGCCTGGAAAAACCGGCCTGGTTGTTGAACTACAACCAGCAGCCGCACTGGGTGATGAAAGAGGAAAACCGCCGGGACTTTGCCCGCCGGATGCAGCAGTTTTTTGACCACTACCTGATGGATGCCCCGATGCCGGTCTGGATGGCCAAGGGCATCCCGGCCGTCGACAAGGGAAAAGAATTCGGTTTCGAATCCTCCGAACCGGAGAAGATCGCAACGGAAGGTCTGCCCGCGGCTCTGGAAAAAGAACCCAAGGGACCCGCTGGCAAGTAGGCCGCGTTGGCAAGTAGGCCGCGTTGGCAGCGGCGACCGTTCAAGGTGTTTTTAGGATCGCTTCCAAAACAGGGTCGCGGCCATTGGCCCAGTCGTCAAAGGTTGGCTCGATTTCCACGTCTGGCATGACGGCCGGTGGGTCACTCCCCTCGATCAGCCGGAAGTTCTTGGTTGAGTAACTGACCTTCAGTCCCGAATGGGGCAGGGTCAGGCTGCGAACCTCACCAAAATGATTTGGCTTTCCACCACTTGGCTCACCCACAAACGTTGCATTGGTGGCAGATTTCATTTGCGTGGCATTCATCACGGCCGAAGAGAACGTCTTTCGACCGACGATGACAAACAGCCGGTCTGGCTTGTTCAATTTCGGGCTGGTAGCCAGATAAATTAATAACGGCGAAAAAATACTGGAATCACCACCTCCGTTGTCGCGCAAATCAAGCACAAACCGCTGCACATCATTTTGTCCGACAAACCCGACTGTGCCTTTGACCAGTTGATCGAACGCGGGCCGGTTTTTGCAGCGGTTGTACTTAAAAAAGAGGGCTTTGGAATCGGGCAGCCAGTCGTTCCAGTGATCGAACTCACTCTTTTGCGAACACATCGGGCTGCTGGTTCTCGAAACCCAATTCACCTTGCTGATTTCGGCCGACGTCATGGCCTGGCAGGTGATCGTTTTCGATGCGCCATTTTTCTCGTACTCAATCGTTCCCGAATCGACCTCTTTCCAGGCACCGACAGCCACCAGAACATCGGTCAATCTCATGAAACGAGGCGACAAGTTTTTTAATTGATAGTCGTTATCCCGGGCCGCGTAGCGGGACACCTTTTTCAACACGTCGTCGGCCGACAGGCTGCCGATCCGGGTAACCCGGCCACCGAACGCTTCGCGCCATGCGGGCGTCGTTTGGGTAATAAACAGGCCGTCCTTAAAACGATAAAACTGGAGAGGCAGAAAATGCAACTGGCTGACATTGGGCTGAACCGTTGTATGGCCGTCACCCATGCGGGCGACAAGCTCCATCAACTGCAGCGTCAGCTGGTTGTCGCTGAGCGAGCCGGCCGATTGTTTGAGTGATTCAATCCCCTGCATGAAATCGGCCCGCGGCAATGTATGAAACAGGTCGATATGTTTTTCGGGAAGTTCAGTGGCCATCAGGTCAAGATCGGCCCGCCACCGCTCGGCCCGGTCTGGCTGTGCGTTGGCCGCAAAACTGAATCCATGCAGGAGAGCCAGGCTCAGCAAAACGATCTTCATTTTTAATTCCAGTCCTTTTGAGCTGCCGCGAAGCGTTACCGGCGGTCAGCCGTTATTGCGGAAACGGGAGAAAGCGTTTGCATCTCAATTTCGAACCGCCATATTATAAAGAGTGTCGAGATGCAGAGGCAACGAATAACACTCCTGTTGGTAGGTTTTATAAAAGGACCCACATGGCCACCGCCAAAAAGAAAACAGCCAAACGGGCAACTGGAGCTCCTGCTAAATCAGTACCACAAGTCATGGCGGAACTGAAAAAGTGCGGCAACGAGAAAACCCGCCGGATCTTTGAGCGACATGGTGCCCGAAACCTGTTCGGTGTTTCGGTTGCCGACATGAAGGTGATTGCCAAATCGATCAAGGGCCAACACGAGTTGGCTTGCCGATTATATGCGACGGGCAATGACGATGCGATGTACCTGGCTGGCATCGTAGCCGATGGAGCATTGATGTCAAAAAAAGAACTGGACCAATGGGCGAAAGGGGCGGGCTGGTACATGGTGGCCGAGTATACGGTTCCCTGGGTGGCGATTGAAAGCCCACACGGCCGCGACATGGCGATCAAGTGGATCGGCTCAAAAAAAGAATCGATTGCCTCGACCGGTTGGGCCACCTATGCCGGACTCGTGTCCTATTATCCCGACGAGCAGTTGGACCTGCCAGAAATCGACAGGTTGCTTGAAACGGTCAAGAGTAAAATTCACCAACAGCCCAACCGCGTTCGCTACACGATGAATGGTTTTGTGATCGCCGTTGGTGGTAGCGTAAAACCATTGCACCAACAGGCCAAGCAAGTCGCTGCCAAGACAGGCAAGGTCGAGGTAGAAATGGGTGACACGTCTTGCCGGGTACCACTGGCAACGGATGCGATTGCAAAAATGGAAACGGCCGGCCGGGTTGGAAAAAAACGGGCCAAAATCAAATGCTGAAAAACGGGAGTCGGCAGACCTGCTGGAAAAGGATGGCGGGACAATCACCGCCGCAACCTGGATGACGCCGATAAGGCCGAGCAATGGCAAGCTCGTTTAGACGAGTACCTAATTGAAACCGCCATCCGATTGAACCGCTCAGTTGAATTCAAGACCAGCCTCGACATGATAAATATCGAGGAGACCGCGTTGTTGTAATTGTGACGCGGTTCAACTTGCTGCTCTTGGCCGGGGCCTAGCAGAAATCGATTTGCAGTGGGAGCTTTTTAAGGCATCGAAGCGTGAAATTCTCACGGTATTCAAGGTCCGTCAAGAGCACCGAGTCCAATCTGATTTCAGTTGACTGTTGGAACAAGACTTCGAAAGACACCACCGCCTCCAGTCTTGCTAAGTGCGAACCAGGGCAAAAATGCCGGCCGTGTCCAAATGCCAAGTGGTGGTTGTCGGTGCGGTCGATGTCCATGGTGTCAGGGTCGGTGAACTTCTCTGGGTCACGGTTAGCCGATGCAATGACAGGCAGCACCAAATCGCCTTTTTTTATTGGTTGAGAATGGAGTTCCAGATCCTCTTTGGCAATTCGTCCCAGGTACTGTACCGGACTGTTGAACCGCAGGAACTCTTCCACCGCTTGCGGGATTAGTTCAGGGTTGTGGCGCAAACGTTGCATTTGATCTGGGTGTTCCAACAGCGCAGCCAATCCATTTCCCAACAGGCAAGTCGTCGTCTCATTGCCCGCAGTCAATAACAGAAACGTATTCGCCAACATCTCGTCAACCGACAACCTTTGCCCTTCGTGCTCGGCGGCGATTAACGCGCTGAGTAGATTGTCTTCCGGTTGGGCTTCCAGCTCGGCAATGCGCTGTTTTAGGAAATCACGGAATTCCTGAACGCTCTTCAATCCCTTTTCAAGTTTTTCTTCCGGTAGGTGGGTGTAGTAGTTCAATGCGATAAAAGCAAAATCATCACACCAATTTTTCACCTTTTGAGTGTCCGGCGTGGGCACTCCCACAAGTTGCAGGATAATCAGCAAAGGCAGTGGCACTGCGTAGTGATTAATGAACTCGCCGCCGTTCGCGGTGCGGAAGGTGTCCAGAAGATCATTCGCACGATTGCGGACAAGGGGTTCACTGCGTTCTAGAGCCACATGTGCAAACGCTTTATTGATCAAAGAACGCAGGCGCATGTGATCCGGCTCATCTTTCTCGGACATCTTGCGCGACATAACGTCTAATAAGGGTCGGTAACGTGGCGATTTAATTTGTTCGGTGGCAGCATCAATTCGATTGGCCGAGAAGCGACTATCGTGTAGCACCTTAGCGACATCTTCATAGCGAGTTACGACCCAAGCCTTTAGGGACTTGTCCCAACAGACAGGATTAGACTCCCGAAGTTCCTGGTAGAAGGGATAGGGGTTTTCCTGCATTGCAGGGCCAAAAATTTCAACGTTACTTAAAGCGACTTCCCTTCTTGATCCCATCAGCGACCGATCCCTATCTTTTTGAAATGACGCTTGAACCAGACCTTGTTATGAGAAGGGCAATATTGTGACCAAACTGGCCAACTCGCGACACCTAATTTGTATGCTTGAAAAATGTTACCACAAACGGATGGCGGCACAATTACTGCCGTAGCCTGGGAGCGGCCGTCCAGGCGTCGGAACCGATCGCGGTCGTTCAGGAACCAGTGAGCCTGGCCTTTATGTGTCAAACGATTTTTACCGCTAGCGTTATTTTGATTTTGCTATCAGCGGCCTCGGTTCTGGTGATTCTACTTTCCATCCGGCTCAGAACGGGCGAGCTGAAGTCGATGTTCAAAATCGGGCGCGGGCGGCGCGGGCGGGGTGAGATGGGCTGGCTGGTTGGTGCAGCTCAATGCGGATGGGTGGGTGCGTGGTTGGCTCAGTAGTGGCTAGACGCGATCAGAATGAAGACGCGATCAGAATGAAGACGCGACCAGAATGAGCTTGGTAAATAGTGCGTCTTTAATGATTGCCAGGTATGCCAAACCGCGGGTCGAATGTCGTTCGCTAGCATCTCGATTTCTGATCACGCTTGTGGCTGGCCATGCAATGGTTTAAACACCACTACCGATTGAAAATCGCAGTTTGCTTTTCCTTGGAGAGGCCTCCCGGTCCGGCCATCGAATGACATTCACGTCCTTGACGTTCATTTGTTTTTTGCCCTTGGTGTTTGCGCTGTATTGGTTGTTGCGCACTCCACGTCGGCAGAACCTTCTTTTAATCCTGGCCAGCTATCTGTTTTACGGCTGGTGGGATTATCGTTTCTGCGCCCTGATCCTGTTTTCCAGCGTGTTGGATTTTGTGTTGGGTTGGTATTTGGGCCAAGCCAAATCAAAACGCAGTCGACGCTTACTGCTGGGTGGCAGCCTGTTTGCAAACTTGGGAATGCTGGGCCTGTTCAAGTACTTCAATTTTTTTGCCGAGAGCTTCTCCCATTTGGCAACCGGTTTTGGTTGGACGCCCGGTTCGGTGACCTTGAATATTGTGTTGCCCGTTGGGATCAGTTTTTATACGTTCCAGACGCTCAGTTACTCGATCGACATTTATCGTGGCAAGATACGAGCGACCAAGAACATTTTGGACTACCTGGCCTTTGTTTCGTTCTTCCCCCAATTGGTTGCAGGCCCCATCGAGAGAGCTTCCCATTTGTTGCCGCAGTTTGAAAAGCAGCGTTGCTTTGATCAACAAATGGCCCGCAGCGGCGGCCGTTTAATCTTGTGGGGGTTTTTCAAGAAGATCGTCATTGCCGACCGCTTGGGAGTGATTGTCGATCAATTCTATACTCAACCCGAGTTGGTCTCGGGGCCTTTGTTGGCATTTGCCACGGTGTGTTTTGCCTTCCAAATCTACTGTGATTTTTCTGCCTACTCGGATATTGCTATCGGCACGGGGCGGTTATTTGGCATTCGCCTAATGCGGAATTTTGCTTATCCATACTTTTCGCAAAGCGTGGGTGAATTCTGGCGTCGCTGGCATATTTCGCTTTCCACTTGGTTTCGTGATTACGTCTACATTCCCTTGGGCGGCAGTCAGCGGGGAGCATTCCGTCGCTCGAGAAATCTGTTGGCCACGTTCGTGGTCAGCGGGTTGTGGCATGGCGCCGGCTGGCAGTTCCTGGCCTGGGGGGGCGTGCACGGCAGCATGGTGGCTTCCGGGCATGGCAACCGCCATCGACAGAAAAAGGGGCAGCAGGAATCGGCAATTCGAAAAGGCGATGGAGGCCGAGACGTTATTCCGACACCGGGTGGTGAGCGGAATATCCCAACCGTAAAGACGCTGTGCAACATGGCTTTGACGTTTGGCATCGTCTGCTTGTGCTGGGTGTTTTTCCGGGCAGCCAACATTCAGGATTCGTTTTTGATCATTGGGCGATTTTTCACGGATGCCTTTTCCTACTCTGCCTGGCAGGAATTGCTGGCCTTTGCCGGGGAAGGCAAGTTGTTTAAGCGAGCGGTCATGTTGCTGGGTTTCCTGGTAGTGGTCGAATGGATTCAACGCCGCCAGATGTGCCCGCTCGATTTGGAATGGTGTCCTGCCCCCCTGCGGTGGACGCTATATACGATCGTGCTGTGGGGGACTTTGTATTACATGATGCCCTCGGCCGGGCAGCAATTTATTTACTTTGAGTTTTAGCGAGCCTTTGAATTCCTATGACTTCGTTTCTTTTACGTTGCAGCGGATTTGCCCTGATCCAGTTGGTGATCGCCTGGGTGTTGATTTCCAAAGCACTTGAGCCCGCTTCCGAGGAGAATGCTTATCTTGCAGCCATATTGGACAAAAGGGAGCTGATAACGGACAACTCACAAGCAAGGGTGATCACCGTCGGTGGCTCCAACGTTGCATTCGGTTTCGATAGCAAAGCTTTGGGGAGCCGTTTAGATCGGAAACCCGTCAATTTTGGTTTGCATGCGGCGCTGGGAATGCACTTTCCCTTGAACTTTGTTGAGGCCCACGTGCGGCAGGGAGATATGGTTATTCTGTCGATCGAGTTTACGGTGCTCGGCTCCGCCGCGATGTATGGCGAGCCGGCTCACGTTCAACAACTGTTGGGTTATTGGCCCGGCGCCAAACCCTGGTTTGAAACGGACTTTTCATGGAAACGATTTATGGATCGAGAGGCATTGGATCTATTACATCAGTGGGTGGTCCGCGGCAAACGACGCTTGAAGGGCGACGCGCCGCAAGTGATTCAGAACGTCTATCAACGGTGCAATTTTAATGAGTTTGGTGACATGGTGGGGCATTATGGGCACTCGCCAAAACCTTGGCAGCCAACTGGCGCCGGCATACAGGCCGATTCGGTCGATCGGGCCATTCTCAGGCTTAACCGATTTCACGAGGCCTGTCTAAAGAAGGGGGCCAAAGTTTATTACTCTTCCCCGCCAGTATCGCCCGCAAGATTGGCCCTCTTGGGAAATAAATTGAGCGGCTTGGAAACAACACTGAGCCAACGCATGACGATCCCGGTGGTCAATACGGCGGACGAAATGGTTTTCCAGAAAGATGAATTCTACGATTCTCAATACCACTTGACTCAAGCGGCAGCCTCTCGAAGATCGCGAGCTGTGGCAAATGGCATTTTAAAGCATGAAAGTCAGCGATCGGCTGGCCTGCCCAAGGTCTGGCAATAAAAATTAGCCAAACGGAACGTACCTGTTAGAATCTTAATGATCTTTTGAAGGATGGCTAACCGGGAAGGAGTCCCTCCCTTGTTGGACGCGTTGGTCGGCCACGCCAACAACCTGTCCCGGATGAAAACCTGCTTTTATCGGTTTTTAATGCGATGCCTCATGCAAAAAACAGAGAACAACACCGACGCTACCAGCAAGTGATCGAGACGGTGCGATCCCAGGCAGACTTTTGCCTGGACGATCTCAAGGATCAGCTGGTCGGTCAGCCACCCGAATTCGTGGTCAAGGTTGTCAATGAACTGGCCAGCCAGGGCTGGTTGGTCAGGGAGTTGGGCGTTAACTGGAAAACGGGCCGCTACCGCTGGAACCCGGACCGAGGCGAGTTCGACCTCGACCGCTGGCTGGGTCAAAAAAAGCAGGGTGTCCGAATTGCCGAGACGCCGCCCAGCGATCGGCCCCGCGAGCGACTGTTAAAGATGGGCGCCGAAAACTTGATGACGTCCGAGTTACTGGCGATCCTGATCCGCTCGGGTCGCGCCGGCGAATCGGCCGTCCAGGCAGGCGTCAAAATTGCCAACCAGTACGCCGACCACCTGGATAAACTGCCGGCCGCCAGCCCGGCAGAACTGAAGTCGACCAGCCCGGTGGTGGCCACCACAGCTTACTGCCAGATCATGGCCGGCATTGAACTGGGCCGGCGGATTGCCGAGCTGTCCCTCTCGCCAGGTCAGCGGGCCAGGATTCGCTCGGCCGAAGATGCGATCGAGTTTTGCGAAACCCATTTTCGCCGCCTGATTATGGACGGATCGAAGGAAGAGTTTCACGTGGTGACGCTGGACACCAAGCATTACGTCATCGACACCCACCAGGTGTCGGTCGGCATCCTGGACGCCAGCCTGGTCCACCCCCGTGAGGTCTTCCAGGTGGCGATCAAGGATTCGGCCTCGTCGATCATCCTGGTGCACAATCACCCCTCGGGCGATCCCACGCCCAGCCGGGAAGATTTACAGGTAACGGCCAGGCTGAAAACGGCCGGTCAGCACCTGGGCATCGAGGTGCTCGACCATATTGTGCTCGGCGCGTTTCGCAGCGTGAGCATCGGACAAGCACCGACCTAGGCGGCAATACCTCGTGCGCGGGGCATCACCACAAGTTGGCAAACGGCGCGAACGGCTTCCCTTTCATCTGGGCCACCTGCTCTCGCTGTTTCTCGGTCAACACCTGGTTAATCGCCTCACGCACCTCTGCATGGAAGCGATTTGATTTTTCCTGGTTCGCCTCCAGGCCAGCTTTCCAAGTCGCTTTCCACTCCTTGGAGGACCTGCTGGGCGGTTTCGACAAGGTCATCGAAGCCTGCAATTTATTCGACCCTGTCTCGTAGACCTGTTTGATTTGTTGTTGTTGACCCTCGGTCAGCTGCAGGGTTTTCTGGACGTCCACGTTCTGGAACAACCGGAGGCCGAGCAACTGATAAGAAAGTTGCTGCAAACGCTGCTGTTGTTGGCGGTTCAAGCGGTCGAATATCTCTTTTTCTTTTCCTTTGATTTTCCCGATCATGGCCTGTATCTTTCCCGGCTGATCGCGGTACTCGGGGTCGAAGGCTAATGACATGAACTCGCTCTTCAGTTTTTGTGCGGGCTCGGCCGTTTCGGCGATTTGGGTCTCGGTCAGGTTCAACTCTTTCTGAACCTTCGTGTTGGTCAACATAATGACCGGCGCCGATAAACCGTCTGACGAAAAACCTGCCCATGGTCTGGATACCGGGATGCGCTGGTGCTGACTAGCGGGAGACTGGGCCCGCGATTCGGTCGTCCAGGTCGTAGCCAACAGGAGCAGCGCCACCCCTGCCAAGGGCCAGCGCAAGAAACAGAAACGTGAAACGGTTGTCATCGTGTATCTCCGGAAATCGACGTGCCGAAGTGGGCTATAGAAACGGACATCCAACCATAGCTACCATCGAACAGGTCGGGCCAGGCCCAGCGTTGGTTGACGGAAAACAGAATTCTACCCGATTCAAGCGGGCCGCGCGAGGGTCGCGGTCTGGCGATCTCTGGATTTTGTCCAGCCCGTGCCCACGCCGTTTTGCTGGTTGCTCGCTTGGCCCATCATTCTGCCCCGGCCACCCCGGCGGTGGGGGCCGCTTGGCCCGTAACGGCCCACTTGGACAAGGCAGGCAAAAAAGGGTAGGCGAAAAAAGTCCTGGTTTTGTCTATGATTGGAAAGTCGTGCAGGTTTATTCCAACGTTTGCCAGAGATCGATGAGTCCGATGAAAAAATTAATGCCGCCATGCCTGATACTGTTGGTCTGTTTGGGAGTTGGCTGGAATTGCCAGGCCCAGGTCAAGGGTCCCTTTGCTCCCCAGTTTCCCAAGCTCGAATCACGCGCCACGGGCCAGTGGTGGACGCGTGGCCCGACCAAGC
>JABACA010000010.1:41303-63153 GCA_014237975.1 Mariniblastus sp.
CGCCAGCCGATGGAACTCGATGTGCCGCGCGACGAAGTGGTTGCCTTCGCCTTGTACACCCACGATCACGGCCTGTTGAAACTGACTGCCCAATTGTTCCCACTCAAACCGGGTGAGGCCCGCGAGGTCAGCCTGGAATTTCAGCAAGCCGATGGTTCGTGGAAAGAGGTGGCCCGGCAACCGGTCCAGGAGCTGGGCTGGAGCGCCCATTTTCGCATGGATGACTGGGACAATTCCAAGGACGTCCCCTACCGTGTCCGACATGGGGACCAAGCCAAGTTCGAAGGACTGATTCGCAAGGACCCGGTCGACAAAGAGGTGATCGTGGTCGGCAACCTGTCCTGTAATAGTTCGCGGACACCCGGTCCGCGGCCACGCATTATCGAGAACCTCAAAAAACAGGATCCCGACCTGTTGTTTTTTGCCGGCGACCAATCGTACCACCATACCGAGCACACTTACGGTTGGCTGGAATGGGGGATGCAGTTCCGCGACCTGATCGGCAATCGACCGGTGGTCACGATTCCCGATGATCACGATGTGGGGCAAGCGAATATTTGGGGTGAAAATGGCAAGAAGGCGACCAATCCCCAAGGACCGAGTGGCGGTTATTTTTACCCGGAGGGGTACGTCAACATGGTCCAGCGATGCCAAACGTGGCACCTGCCAGATGCGTTTGATGCGACCCCGATTGAGCGAGACATCTCAGTTTATTACACCGATCTGAATGTGGGTGGAATTGATTTTGCCGTTGTCGAGGACCGCAAGTTCAAGAGTGGTCCCCAGGGGAAAATTCCCAAGATGGGGCCCCGCCCCGACCATATTAACGATCCAAAATACGATCGGTCCGCCGTCGATTTACCCGAGCTGCGATTGTTGGGCGACCGCCAGCTGGAATTCCTCAATCAATGGAGTTCCGACTGGACCGATGCACAAATGAAATGTGTTTTAAGTCAAACGGCTTTTTGTGGCGCGGTTCACTTGCATGGCAACGAAAACAATCGCCTGTTGGCCGACCTCGACAGCAATGCCTGGCCCCAGACGGGTCGCAACAAGGCGTTGACTGAAATCCGACGGGCCTGGGCGCCCCACATGTGCGGTGATCAACACCTGGCCGTTGTGGTTAAGCATGGAATTGAAAACCACGGCGACGGACCTTACGCGTTTACCAGCCCGGCCATCGTCAATACGATTTACGGGCGATGGTGGCACCCGGAAGATGAACAGGCGGGCCCCAACCCGGTGCCCGGCAGTCCGCTGGCATGGACGGGCGATTACCTGGATGGCCTGGGCAACAAGATCAATATGATGGCGTATGCCAACCCGCCCAACCGGCAGGACGAATTGCAGCGAGGCGATGGCTACGGGATTACCCGCTTCAATAAAAAGACGCGCGAGATTACCTTCGAATGCTGGCCCCGGTTCGCCGACGTGTCCGACGGGGATGCGGCCCAGTTTGCCGGCTGGCCGATCACGGTCAACTACCGGGATAACGATGGCCGAAAACCGACTGGCTGGTTGCCCGAGATCGTGGTGACGGGCGTCGAGCAGCCCGTCATCCAGGTGGCACATTCCGATAGCGGGGAAGTGCTGTACACCGTGCGGGCGATGACCAACCGTTTTCGACCGCCCGTCTACGCTGCGGGCAACTACGATGTTCGAATTGGCCGCGATTTGCCCAATGAAAAAACCATTTCCGGATTGAAACCGGGGCCCAAGGACTCCAAGGCGAAGCGGAAAGTGTCGCTCTAAAGGGTGATACGTCCGGCTCGGCACATTCGTCATTTGGGTGACTTGGCCGACTCGATCATGTTCTGCAAGGTCCGGGCCAACCGGGTGCAGGGTGCGCCTTGCAGGTTGGCCATGATGGCAATCACGGCCTGTTGGTCGGGCAGGATCATCAGGTAGGTCGCCGTCCCCGCCTGTCCGCCGGAGTGCGAGATGCGGGGTGATTGATCGGCCTGGGTCACCACCCAGCCCAAGCCGTAGGTGGTCGCTTTGCCGTCGTGGGTGGATTGCGGCGTCCAGGCCTTTTCGCGGGTCGCCCGTTGCAGCAACTTGTCGTTCAGCATGGCATTGCCCAGCTGAACCAGGTCGCTGGCCGAGCAGATCAAACCGCCTCCGGGGATCTTCATGCTGGTGTCGTGCAGCTTGCAATTGACAACATCCCCCGGCTTGAGCTGGTCTCGAATGATGGGTGGCAAGCGGCCATGTTGTTGTTCGCCAAGCGTCGCGTAGCCACGGGTGCGATGGGGAATGATCTGGTAGACGTTATCCAGGCCGGCCGATTTCATATTGGCCCGATCGAAGACATGCTCCTGCAAATACGTATCAAACGATTGTCCCGATACCGTTTCGACCGCTCGCCCCAACAGCGAGTACCCGTAGGTCGTATAGAGGAAGCGGGTGCCGGGAGGGGCCAGCAGCGGATCTTTGACAAACAGGTCCAGGGAATCCTGCAGCGTTGAATAGTAACGGGTGCCATTCGGTTCGAGCGCATTTTTGTAATGCCGTACTCCTCCCTGGTGACAGAGCAGCTGCCGGACGGTGGGCCCGTTTTCCATCTCGGGAAACTCGGGGCAGTATTGGTGGATCGGCTCGTCCAGATCGATTTTTCCCTGTTCGGCCAGTTGCAAAACAGAGATGGCCGTCAACGGCTTGGCGATCGATGCGGTTCGGTAGACCGTTTCAGGCGTTGCCCCAACCTGGTTCTCGACATCCGACAGGCCAAACCCCTGGTCGAAGACCCACTTTCCGTTTTGACTGACGGCGACACTGATGCCCGGTATCTTGTGCTGTTTTTGAAACGCTTCGACGGCTGCCGTAATCTGAGGCGATTTCAAAAACGTTTCGCCCACAGGAGCTCGTTCCGGATCCTGGCCGAACAAGGGAGCCAAGCCGATCACCGAAACCAACAAGAAAACTGTTTTTTGAGTACGAAACGCCATGATTGTCCCCCGTTGATTGGCAGCCAGGTTGAGGCCTTCAATCGAACATATTGGGAATCGACTGTCAAAGCCCAGGTTGATGTTGCAGAGAGAATTCCAACCGGCGTAGTCGTATAAAAAACCTGCGCGATGGGCGAATGTGGTTTATGATAACGGTGGCAGTGACTGTTTTTTTCGAACCGGTGACCCGATATGCGATATTTGTTTTTGCTGGCCCTGTTTGTCAGCGGTTTTGGCGATGTGTCCATCCTGGCCGAGACGGCCCGGCTCCCCGAGAAGAACATCATCCTGTTCATTACCGATGACCAGGGTACGACCTTGGGGTGCTATGGTGACCCGGTGGCAGTGACTCCCAACATCGATCAGCTGGCTAGCGACGGCACTCGCTTCAACCACGCCTTTGCCACCACGGCCAGCTGCAGCGCCAGTCGCTCGGTCGTTCTCTCGGGTCTGCATAATCACAAGAACGGTCAATACGGACACCAGCACCACTTCCACAAGTTTGCCAGCTATCACAATGTGGTCAGCCTGAGTTTGCCCAGGGTCCTGGCCAAGGCAGGCTACCGTACGGCGCGATGCGGAAAATTTCATGTTGCCCCGGAGGCCGTCTATCACTTCGAGGAAGTCATTCCGGGAAATACCCGCAACCCGGTACAGATGGCCAACAACTGCCGCGAGTTTATCACGGCCGACAGTGACCAACCTTTTTTCCTCTACTTTGCCACCTCCGATCCGCATCGGGGCGGCGGGACGGATGCCACGTCCGATTTGAAACATAAACCGAACCTGTTTGGAAACAAGCCAGAAAAAGGATCGCATCGCGGCGTCCAGGAAGTGTTCTACCAGGCCGCCGAGGTTCCGGTTCCCAAGTTCCTGCCCGACACCCCGGAAACCCGCGCGGAGTTGGCCCAGTATTACCAGTCCTGTTCGCGAATTGACGCCGGTCTTGGCCAACTCGTCGAAATTTTGAAACAGGCCGATCTATACGACCGCACCCTGATTGTCTTTACCGCAGATCATGGCATGGCGTTTTCAGGTGCCAAAACAACCGTCTATGACCCGGGACTCAAGGTTCCGTTTGTGGTTCGCAATCCTTACCAGTCGAAACGGGGTGTGGTTTCAGAGGCGCTGATCAGTCATGTCGATATTACTCCATCGTTATTAGATTTTGCCGAAGGCCTGGACCCACAAACCAACGGGCCCGTCGACTGGCAAGACCCCAACCAGTTTTGGAAGCAACGGGATGAGGCGGTCCAGGAAAACCGGGCCGGTGGCAATCAGTTTCGCAGTTACCAGGGAAAATCGTGGCTGCCAACATTGGGCCATCCCAACGCTGAGCACCATTCCCGGATCTTTGCTTCCCACACGTTTCACGAAATCCAGATGTACTACCCGATGCGGGTCGTGCGGGACAAGAAATTCAAACTGATTTGGAATATTGCCTACAAGCTGGACTACCCGTTTGCCTCGGATCTCTGGGCAGCTTCCAGCTGGCAGGCCCAGCTGGAAAAAGGCCAGGAGGCAAACTATGGGCAGCGCACCGTGGGCCAGTACATCCAGCGGCCACGATTTGAGTTTTTTGACATCGAAAATGACCCGGATGAAGCTTACAACCTGGCGGACAAGCCGGAGTACGCCGAGCTTCTGAAAACGTATCAGGGCCATCTGAAACAGATGCAAGCGCAGTTAAAAGATCCCTGGGCGATCAAGTGGAAATACGAGTAGTGGCGCGACCGGACGGGCCGGCATAACGTTCTTGTCCGCGGCGGTGATTGCGAAACGGGCTGACCACCGGGCGTGACCGTTTTCACCCCTCCGTTAGACGGTTGCCAAGTGTCTCGCATGCGCGTCAAGAAAATCGACTCGGATATGCAACTTGCATTACCGGGAATTCAAAGCGAAGATAGTAGCATTCACTTTCAAACTACCGGGGCCGAACGATGCGTACTTTCATTTTTGTTTCCGCTGTGCTGGTTCTTGCTGCGTCGTCGTTCGCCCAGGACGCACCTCCCTCGAATTCACAGCCCAACATCGTTCTGATTTACACGGACGATTTTGGTTATGCCGACGTCGGTTGTTATGGAGCTGTCGGTGTCGAAACACCCCATATCGATCAATTGGCCAAAGACGGATTGAGGTTTACCGATGCGCATTCGGCGTCGGCCACTTGCACCCCGTCACGCTATGCCATGTTAACGGGCCAATACGCTTGGCGAAGAAAAGGGACCGGGATTGCCCGAGGGGATGCGGCCGCCATCATCAAGCCGGGCCGGACAACCTTGCCATCCCTGTTGAAACAGGCTGGCTATACGACTGGCGTGGTCGGCAAGTGGCACCTGGGTTTGGGCGACGGCCAACTCGATTGGAATCAGGACATTAAACCGGGGCCGTTGGAAATCGGTTTCGATTACTGTTTCCTGATCCCGGCAACCGGCGACCGGGTCCCCTGTGTTTACGTCGAGAACCACCAGGTGGTCGGCCTGGATCCGGCCGACCCGATCAAGGTCCGGTTTGGCAAACCGCTGGACGATCAGCCGTCCGGAAAAACCCACCGGGACACGCTCAAGATGGACTGGAGTAACGGGCACAACATGACCATCGTCAACGGGATCAGCCGGATTGGTTGGATGAGTGGCGGCGAATCGGCTCGCTGGGTCGACGAAGATATGGCGGACCGCATTACCGAGAAAGCGGTCCAGTTCATCGAGGATCAAAAACAGAGCGACAAACCGTTTTTCCTCTTTTTCTCAACCCACGACATTCATGTACCGCGCGTTCCACACGCTCGATTTGTCGGCAAGTCAACGATGGGCCCCCGCGGCGATACGATTGCCGAAACGGATTGGTGTGTGGGCCAGTTGCTGGAGACACTGGAAAATTGCGGAATGACGGAAAACACGATGGTCATTTTCACCAGTGACAACGGGCCAGTGTTGGACGATGGTTACAAGGATGATGCGGTCGAAAAACAGGGCGAACACAACCCGTCCGGCCCCTTTCGCGGCAACAAGTACTCGAATTTCGAAGCGGGAACCCGCGTCCCCATGATCGTCAAATGGCCTGGCGTCATTCGGCCGGGCAGCGAGTCCAAGGCGCTGATGTGCCAGGTTGATTTCCCGGCCACGTTCGCCCACCTGGGCAAGAACCCCTCGATGATCAAGGTCCCGCAGGACGCCATCCCGGATAGCCTGGCGATGGTCCCGGCGCTGCTGGGAAAAACAGAGCAGGGTCGCGAATACCTGGTCGAGCATGGCGGTGCACTCGCTTTGAGACACAACCAGTGGAAATATATCGAGCCGAGCAAGAAGGCAAAATACAATGCCAAAACCAACATCGAGTTGGGCAACCACCCGCAAGGGCTGTTGTACAACTTGGCGACGGACCCCGGCGAGACAACCAACCTGGCCAACTCAAAACCGGAAGTTGTGAAAACGATGCAGGCCAAGTTGAATTCCATCCGAAATGATTGACGAACCCGTACCGATGCCACCCTATGACGGAGCGTACCAAGATGAGCCGTGCCATCGCTGTAGTCGTATCGTTGTCGGTTCTGCTGGGGGCTACGCTCTGTTTGCAGGCCGATGACAATCGTCCCAATATCCTGTTTGCCATCGCCGACGATTGGGGTTGGCCTCATGCGGGCGCCTATGCGGATCCGGTGGTCAAGACACCCACTTTTGACCGCGTGGCCAGGCAGGGCGTCCTGTTTGAAAATGCATTCGTGTCGGCTCCCTCCTGTACCCCGTCACGCAATGCGATCCTGACCGGGCAATACCACTGGCGACTGGGCTACGGCGCGAACCTGTGGAGCCAACTGGACACCCGGCACCAAACCTATCCACAACTCCTGGAAGATGCGGGTTATTTTACCGGGCATTTCCGCAAGAGCTGGGGTCCCGGCAAGCTCGACAACTGGCAGCGCCATCCGGCCGGCAAAAAGTTCAAGAGCTTTGCGCAATTCCTCGAACAGTGGCCCCGCGATCAACCTTTCTGTTTCTGGTTTGGATCATCGGATCCTCACCGCGGCTACAAGCCAGGCTCGGGCAAGGAAAGCGGCATGGATTTGAGTCAAGTCAAACTGTTTCCGCATTTCCCCGACAGTGATGAGGTTCGCAGTGACGTGGCCGATTATTACTGGGAGGTCCAGCGATTCGACCGGGAATTAGGCAAAGTCCTGGACGAGCTGGAGGCCATTGGACAACTCGACAATACGATTGTCGTCGTCACGGGTGATCACGGGATGCCCTTTCCGCGTTGCAAAAGCAACCTGTACGACTCGGGCGCCCGAGTTCCGATGGCCGTTCGCTGGCCCGGCAAAATTCAGCCCGGTCGCCACGTTACCGATTTTGTCAGTACTCAGGATTTAGCCCCCACGTTTCTCGAACTGGCCAACGTTCCGGTCCCTGATGCGATGACGGGTCGCAGCTGGGGAAAAATATTCGACTCTCCCAAGTCGGGACGCATTGAAGCGGATCGCGATCACGTGTTTACCGGCAAGGAGCGGCATGTGCTGGCCCAGGAATCGCCCGATACGGGCGGGACGCCGATGCGGGCCATTCGTACGGACGACTACCTGCTGATACGCAATTTTACTCCGGACCGCTGGCCGGCCGGAACACCCCATTACGACAAAGCGACCATTCCAGGAGTCTGGCTGGGTGATTGTGACAACGGCCCGACCAAAACTTACATGGTGGATCATCGAGATGACGACGCCGAACATCGCCGAAAATATGATCTGTCTTTCGCAAAACGACCCGAATTCGAACTGTATGTTCAGGCCAATGACCCGGGACAGCTGAACAATGTTGCCGACCAAGCAGCCTATCGCAGCGTGGTGGCCGATTTGAATGATCGCCTGTCGGCAGAATTGAAACGGACCGGAGACCCGAGGATTCTGGGCACCGGCGCCAAGGTCTTTGATGAAACAAAATATTTAGGAGGCGGACCGAGGCATCCCGACTCGCAAAAGAATCGCCAAAAGAAATAGATTCAGTTTTTGAGCCAGATTAAAGTCTGCAGTGTCGTCGCTATGGTAACCCAAGCCAGGTATGGCAATTGGGCCCATGCGACCCAGCGAACTTGATGCCAAACGGTTGCCATGCACCAAAGGATTGTCGCCCAGACGATTACGATGTCTATTAGCGCCAGATTGAGGTTTTGTAAACCGAATTGCAATGGCGTAAATGCCAAGTTGGCGATCAGGTTGATCATGAATGGCAGTCCTGTTCTCCAAGGCAATTTTTTGCGCAGTATCTGTATCAAGACAAATCCGAAGCTGACCGCAATGATCGGGTAGAGCACCTGCCAGATCAAACCGATGGTTGCCGGCGGCGGCGTCCAGCTGGGTTTTTGCAATGCGTCATACCATTGCAGCCAGTCCGGCGAGAACATCATGACTGAATGTAGTCTTTCGCTGACAAACCGAGAAAATCCATCGCATTGTTGCACATCAGGCGATCCAACGAGTCCCCGGAGATCTTGGGATTGCCGCGAATCAGTTCGCCCGGTTTTTCACCCAACGGAAACGGGTAATCGGAACCCATGCAAATCCGCTTGGACCCGAAAATGCCAAACAGTGTGCGGAGCGAATAAGGGTCGTGAACAATCGAATCGACCCAAAACCGGGCAGGCTCGTCGGAGTTTTTCTTGAGGTACTCTCTCGGGTTAACCCGGTTGTCGATAGCGACCAGGTCCGGACGACAATTGAAACCGTGCTCGATACGACCCACCGTAAAGGGGAACGACCCACCTCCGTGGGCAAAGCAGACACGCAGGTTGGGAAACTGCTCGAAAATGCCACCAAAAATCATGCTGCAAATGGCCCGCGAGGTTTCCGCGGGCATTCCCACCAGCCAGGGCAGCCAGTATTTTCCCATCTGGTCATGTCCCATCATTTCCCAGGGATGGACGAAAATGGACATATCCAGATCGTGGGCTGCTTCGAAAAACGGCCGCAACTTGGGATCGGAAAGATTCAAATCGTAGTCCCGACCCGTAAAGGCATTCGGTTCGACATGACTGCCGATTTGAACGCCCGGCAAGTTCAACTCTTCCTTGCACCGCCTTAATTCCTTGATGGCCAAGTCGGTGTCCTGCATAGGAACCGTTCCCAATCCAATGAACCGTTTTGGTCGTTTGGCAACCACGTTGGCAATATCGTCATTGAGAAACCGGCTGATTTCCGCGCCATGCTCCGGCTTTGCCCAATAGCTGAACATCACCGGAACCGTACAGATTACCTGGACGTCGATTTCGTTTTCATCACACTCAGCCACAATGACATCCGGATCGTAGCAATTGGGCCAGACACGGCGAAACATCGAGTCTCCCCGCATCATTCGCAGGCAACGGTGACCATCATCGTGCCCGTGCTCAGGATAGATAAAACGTTTGCGGCCGTAACCGAACCGCTCTGAAAAATCAGGCCAGTCACGGGGCAAAATATGCGTGTGCAAATCGACGGAAATCATAGGGTTGTTTTTCTTTGGGCTATCCGTTGGCCGACTGGGTTTGAGAAAGCACAAACTCCTTGGCGCGCTCGACGACCGTACCGCACTCCTGGCAAGTCCGGTTTTCAACAGGTCCATTCCAGAATTCATCCATGACCTTGTGCAAGTCCTGGTCAATGTGTTTCAAGCGGAAATCGGCTTCGTAAACCAAGTGCTTATCCTGGTTGCAGTACCAACGCAGACTGTCACACTCTCCCTCGGGCCTGGGGAATTCGACGATCAGGCCAATCGTGTTGTCCGGCCGTTGCGGTCGATGGGGCACGAGGCGCGGCAATAAATACATTTCGCCCTCGCGAATCACAACATCATGGGGCTCGCTGCCGTCCAGCGGTCGCACACGCAAGGCGATATCACCCTTGAGCTGATAAAAAAGCTCTTCGGTCGGATTCACATGGTAGTCATTTCGAGTGTTAGGCCCCAGCGAAACGAAAACGATGACATCGTCAGCTTCTTTATAAAATTGCCGATTCATTACCGGGAACTGAAACTCATCTTGATGATCTTCGATCCACTGCATCAGATTGAATGGTTTTGCTGCGACCATGTTTCATCTCCATTGCTTTGCTCAACCGTATCTGCGCATTAAAACGGCTAGGCGATACTCGTGCAAGGCTGTGACAAAAAATACTGTATTTGGAGAGATTCGGTCCGTCCCGCCTGGCCAAGCCATGCCCTTTGTCAAACGCCGACCCACGATTCCCGCTGTTCATCGTGAAAATTGACAACCATGAACGGCTGGACAATCGATCAAGTTGGCTTCGGCTCGATGGCCATGCCACACCGTCCAGCCGGTTTTGGTTCCTGTCGCCGGCGTTGGTTGGCACATCCGCCTGCCCCCGCCCGGATCAAAAGCAACCGGAACATCTTCAGTTGATAGCGGCTGATGCTGGCATGGCGAGGCCCGCTCGGCCGCAAAAACTGCCTAATCGACAGAGTTTGTTCAAGTGGCAGGCTTGGTATGCCGAAAATGACTAAGTGAAACCGCAGGGGGGTGCGATTCGTTCAAGCTGCGCGCTGGTCGCCAGCCATAATATACCGTGTCCACCATACCCAATACTCCAACACACGACATCTTCGACAACACCTACGTGGGCCGGCTTGCGTCGTGGATTGCCGACTGGGGAAAGCTGGTTATCGATTCGTTGGTTGCCTTCGGCGCATTTAGCCTGTTCAATCTTCGCACCTTGCGTTGGATGACCACCCGGTTGCCGCGTTCGGAAACGATTTGGCCTAATTTCTACCGAGTGGGCGTTTCCAGTCTGCCGGTAATCGCATTGACGGGCACATTTATCGGGATGGTCTTGGCGGTACAAAGCTATTTCCAGTTCCGCCAGATAGGCCTGGAAACACGCTTGGGCGCCGTTATCAACATGACACTGGTCAGGGAGCTGGGGCCCGTGTTAGCCGCAACCATGTTGGCCGGTCGAGTCGGCAGTGCGATGGCAGCCGAATTGGGCACTATGCGTGTTACGGAACAGATCGACGCACTTGCTGCGATGGGTGCAAACCCGATTCACTATCTCGTTGTGCCAAGATTTTTGGCCTGCCTGTTCCTGATACCCACACTGACCGTCATGGCGGATTTCATGGGTGTGGCCGGGGGCCATTTTTATGGCGTAACCTGGCTGGAAATAGACATTCATCATTATTGGTCCAACAGTATTCAGGCCGTCACCAATTTTGATTTAATGGTCGGCTTGATCAAAAGTGTGTTCTTTGGTGCGGCGATAGCGATGGTCAGTTGTTACCAGGGATTCAACTGCGATGCGGGAGCCGAAGGCGTAGGCCGGGCGTCAACCAATTCATTTGTGCAGTCATTCGTGATGATTTTGTTACTCGATTTGACCCTCGGCATCATACTCGACAATTTCTACTTTATGTTCTACCCAGATGGAGCCAGCTTCTTTTGAGTCACCGGGCTTGCGAGCATAGTGTGCCTAACCAATAGAGCGTACAAATTGTAATGATGATTGAGCAATTACTCGATGAACAGCAACAACCCTTGGTTGAGATCAAGGACGTGAGTGTTGCATTCGAAAACCAAAACATCCTGCAAGACGTCAACCTGAAAATTCCCGCGGGGGAAACCCTGGTTTTGCTGGGCGAAAGCGGCTGTGGCAAAACCGTGCTCATGAAGACAATCATCGGACTGGTTCAGCCGACCTCTGGCGCAGTCTCTTTTGATGGCCAGAACATCAATGAACTAAACGATCAGGACCTAAGTTACCTGCGATTACGATTTGGATTTGTATTCCAGAACGCTGCCCTGTTTGACAGCATGACCATTGGTCAAAACGTTGCGTTTCCGCTGAGACAACACGGTCGCTTCAATTCCAACCAGATTCGCGATATGGTTATCGCCCGCCTGTCCGAGGTTGGCCTGCCAGACTCGGTTGTTCACAAAAAACCGGCCGAATTGTCCGGCGGGATGCGCAAGCGAGTTGGCTTGGCTCGGGCGCTGGTCATGAACCCTGAGTTGATCATGTATGACGAACCGACGACCGGGCTGGACCCCATCATGAGCGATGTGATCAATGAGTTGATCATTCGCACACGTCGTCGCAATCCGGTGACCAGTATTGTGGTAACCCACGACATGAACACGGCTCGCAAGGTGGCTGACCGACTGGTCATGTTGATGCCCTTGAATCGACTGTCACCTGGCGAATCACAAATTATTTTTGACGGCACACCTGCCGAACTGGATTCAACTCGAGACCGACGCGTTCGACAATTCGTCAACGGTGAGGCGGGCGAACGATTGATGGAACTGCGAGGCCGAAACCCCGTTGAGCCGACGGAAACCAGTTATAACTTCTAACCGGATTCAATAATCATGGACGAAAAAATTCTTCAACTTCGCGTCGGCCTGTTTGTTCTTTTGGCCGTCATGATCTTGGTGTTTTTAATCTATATCAATAGCGATGTACTGAAAGGACAATACACCCTGTACCTCAAGACGTTCTCGGCACCAGGAGTCAGTACCAATACGCCGATCCGCAAGAATGGCGTATTGATCGGTCGGGTTCAGGACGTGATTAGCGGGGAAGAGGATGTCACCGTTGTTCTGAACGTTTACGACGAGGTAAAGATCTATTCGAACGAAGTAGCCTCCATCGGGATGGACTCGTTTTTGGGAGATGCGGTTCTGGAAATTTTGCCCCTGCCGGCCGCCGAAAGAGGCCAGCCACTCAAACCAGACCAAGAGCTGACACGGGTTTCGGTGAAGCGAAACCCACTGGAGGTCCTGGACGTCGCATTAAACCTGGAGAACAAAATTTGGGATACCCTGGACGCCATCGAGCAGGGCGGCCAGGCCGTCACCAATTTTTCGGTCAAGCTTGACAGTATGATGGGCGAGAAGGGCGGCGATCTACAGGAAGCCGTGCAGCAATTCACGTTGACCAACCAAAGGGTACAGGCCGCCTCGGAAAGCCTGGAAGCGTTCTTCTCGGAGCTCAATGGATATGTGGATGACGAACAGGTCCAGGCGGATGTCAAGAAAACAATTTCTCAATTACCCGCAATTACCAACAGCATCGTAACGACCATGGATGCAACCAAGCAGACCATCACCAAGGTTGGCGACAACGTCAACCAGCGGCTCAACGATCTCAGGCCACTTACGATCCAGCTAGGAGAACAAGGGCCGCAAATTGTCGAACAGATCAACGAAAAAATTCAAAACCTGGACTCGCTGTTTGCCGGTCTTGAAGATGCCGCCCAAACACTCAAGAAACTACAAACATCCGAAGGTACCGTGGGCAAGCTGCTGAACGATCCTGCGCTTTACAACGAGGCACTCAGGACCGTGGAGAACGCGCGCGTTATCAGTACGCGGATTGAACCACTGGTTAACGACCTGAGAATATTTGCCGACTCCATCGCGCGGGACCCGGGACAGCTTGGTGTTCGGGGCGCCATCAGCAACAAGGGCCAGGCGGCCAAAACGGGCTACAAGGGGATCATCAATACGGATGAATGCCGGCAATAGATTCGTGTTTCACGATCGACCATCTCTGGCCGCGGGAATCGGAATTCGTCGCAGGACCAGCCCGGCGGCCTACCGATTTTCCCTCGTTCTGCTAAAAAAGTAGCTCTTCACTGCGCTGAAGAAGCCGAGCTATCCGATACCAGGGCGGACCTAATGACACGCGAAAATTCCAAGATCATCTATACCTTTACCGACGAAGCCCCGGCCTTGGCCACGCGGTCCTTATTGCCGATTATTGAGGCCTTTGCCGGTGCAGCGGGTGTCGGGGTAGAAACCCGTGACATCAGCTTGGCAGGCCGGATCATCGCGAATTTTCCCGACTTTATTCGCGAAGACCAGCAGGTCAACGATGCGTTGGCCGAGCTGGGTGATTTAGCCAAGCGACCCGAAGCGAATATTATCAAGTTGCCCAATATCAGCGCGTCGATTCCTCAACTCAAGGAAGCGATTGAAGAGCTGCAGGCAGACGGTTACAGCGTCCCGGATTATCCGGATGAACCGAGCAATGAAGCGCAGCAACAAATCAAAGCGCGGTATGACAGGATTAAAGGCAGTGCCGTCAACCCGGTTTTGAGAGAGGGGAATTCCGATCGCCGTGCGCCGGCAGCTGTCAAACAGTATGCCCGCAATCATCCCCATTCAATGGGGCCCTGGACGGCTGACTCCCAAACCCATGTGGCCCATATGGACCAAGGCGATTTTTTTTCCAATGAGCAATCGGTCACGATCGAATCGGAAGGCGACCTTAAAATCGAGTTAACGGAACGGGCCGGCGAGGTGGTTGTCCTCAAGCAAGACATTCCCGTGTTGGCAGGCGAGGTGGTCGACGCGACCATGATGAGTTGCCAGGCGCTCGATGAATTCCTGGCCAAACAAATTCGGCAGGCCAACCAGGAGGGCGTCCTGTTTTCTCTGCACTTGAAAGCAACGATGATGAAAGTCTCCGACCCGATTATTTTCGGGCATGCAGTCAAGGCCTATTTTGCTGACCTGTTTGAGAAGCATGGGGACACATTGGAACAGATCGGCGTTAACGTCAACAACGGTCTGGGAAACCTGCTGGCTGCTATTGAGACATTGCCGACGGACCAAAGAGCGGCAATCGAGCAGGAAATCCAGACAGCTTATGAACAAGGGCCCGCCTTGGCCATGGTTGATTCGGACAAGGGAATTACTAATCTGCATGTACCCAGTGATGTGATCATTGATGCCTCGATGCCGGCCATGATTCGAAGTTCCGGGCAAATGTGGAATGCGGCAGGCCAACAGCAGGACACCAAAGCGGTTATTCCAGACAGTAGTTACGCAGACGTTTACCAGGTGACGATCGATTTTTGTAAGCAACATGGCGCCTTTGATCCGGCCACGATGGGCACGGTGCCCAATGTGGGATTAATGGCACAAAAGGCGGAGGAATACGGGTCGCATGACAAGACGTTCGAGATTCCCGCCGACGGAACGGTGCGGGTCATTGACGACCAAGGCCGCACGCTGATGCAACACCAGGTTCAACGGGGTGATATCTGGCGAATGTGCCAGGTCAAAGACGCGCCGGTTCGTGATTGGGTCAAATTGGCCGTCAGTCGGGCGCGGGCGACCGGGGCACCGGCCGTCTTCTGGCTCGATCAGGAACGGGCGCACGATCGTGAACTGATCAGGAAAGTCAAGGCTTACTTGCAGGATCATGATACTGACGGCCTGCAAATTGAAATCATGTCGCCCCGGGATGCGACCCAATTCACCTTGGAACGAATCAAGGATGGCCTGGATACCATTTCCGTTACGGGCAATGTGTTGCGCGATTACCTGACCGACCTGTTTCCAATTCTCGAGTTGGGAACCAGCGCCAAGATGTTGTCGATTGTTCCCTTGATGAATGGCGGGGGACTGTTTGAAACGGGCGCTGGCGGCTCCGCCCCCAAGCATGTCCAGCAGTTCAACCGGGAAGACCACCTGCGCTGGAACTCGCTTGGTGAATTTCTTGCGCTGGCCGTTTCGCTGGAATTTCTCGGCGAGAAGACTGGCAACGAGTTTGCCAAAGTGTTGGGCGAAACATTGGAACAGGCGACCGGGAAATACCTTGAACACGACAAGTCACCGTCGCGTAAAGTGGGCGAACTGGACAATCGCGGCAGCCATTTTTACCTGGCCATGTATTGGGCGCAAGCGCTTGCCGAGCAATTGGACGATCCGGCCAAGCGGGCGTTGTTTGCCACACTGGCGACCGAACTGACCGAGAACGAAGACCAGATCGTGGATGAACTAAACCGTGTCCAAGGACAGCCCGTGGATATTGGCGGATATTATTTTCCCGACACCCAGCGGGCCACGGTTGCCATGCGACCGAGCGACACCTTGAACGAAGCGATTGCCCGCCTGGCCGAGCAGCCCGCCTGATGCGCCCGATCTGACAACGGGTGGTTGGTCTCGCCGGTTATTGAACCAGCACCGGCGAGGTGTAGGCGGCGTCAATGATCTCGACGAAATTGCTCAGGTCGGGATTGGGTCGCAAATCGCCGTCGAACATGTATGCTTTTCTAACCGTGATCGAGCTGTTCTGACCGCCGTTCCAAGTCGAATCAATCACCTCGACCACTCCCCAATTGATGATATGAATGTCCAATTGGCCTCCATTCGCCCCGTTGCTGACGTCGTAAATCGGGATCAGCTTGGTGTGGCCATGAACCTCTTGGACGGAGCTTTTCATCCCCGCTGACAGCCCCGTATCGCCATTGACCCACATCGGGGCTTGGCTGTCAATGTGATCCGTTGTGCTGATCAGGTTGTATTGATAGAGCATGTCCAGATCGGACTGTCTCAAACCATTGAGAATTTGGTCCTTGATATCGGAGTTGCTGTTGGAGGCGGAACCGATGTCGACCGTTCCCCAGTTTCCATTGAGCTGGTTGCCGTATTCATCATAAATCTGACCGTCTCCGTAAATCGTCCACGGGACGCTTTGCTGCGCGACGTTCCACGTATCAATCGGTATGGCAATCGGCAAAATATCTGATCCCTCGGGCAACAGCTGAGCTTTCTGCAAAACGGCGGCAGATGTCACGGAGACGTTGGCGATATCATGACCAAACATGCGTGCCAGGAAAAACGAAACAGACTGGTTGGTTGTGTCATCCCGCCGAAAATGAACCCGGACGGTATCAAAAATACCCGTTTGCAGAAGATCAACACTCTGGTAAATCGTTTCCGGGTCATAACGGCCAATCTCGATGTCTGCGACGTCGATCTGGAACCGATCATCGGTATTCATCAAGATATAGTCTTGAACGGTTGCTCTTACCGCTTCCACGTCCTGGGAGCCATCAGGATTGGGCACAAGGTCGCGAACGCCTGCCAAAGCGGCCTGGTCGGCCACTCGTTGCATGGATGCCTGAATATACATGATGTATCCATAATCAACCGCCAGCGCGACAGCGGCCAAGAGCGGGACCAGCATGATGCACAGGAATACGGCCATCGCTCCACGGCGCTCAGCGGAATGTCGGTAACGGACCATGTCAAACTCCCCAAAAATTATTCTCTACGGCAAACGGATTTGGTTTCAAAAAACGCACTTGTCCACAACTCAAAACCTGGCAGCCAGCGGACGGCATCAAAGTCAAGTGAAACCGTTACATGAACTGCTTCCCCCGAGGGAATTTCGGTCAAGTCTTGCGGCGCATAAGTGGTGTTTCCACCGAGGGAAGTATCTACGTAGAACAGGCTGGTGGAAACGGCCTGTACCATGGAGGTCGATTCGACATTTGGGTAAGCGTTTTGTAAGTGTTCCACGACAGCCAGGTGAACTTCCGTGACCGATTCAGTCGCATTCTTGGACGCCATACGCGCGGCTTCACGGGATGCGTTTTCGACAGTATGGCGTAAAAGAACAGCCTGCCCAATGTCGATCATTGCCAGGAAAATAAAGACGAACACCGGCAACAGGATGGCGGCCTCAACCGCCGCCGCCCCACGGCGATCCATCGGTTTCGATAAATGCCTGCTGCACCGATCCAGGGCCGTGATCGGTTTGGTTGCCACTTTGCAATAGTTTGAATACATTTGCTTACTCTCTGCGTGCCGTGGCATTTGCTTGAATTTTGGCGCCTGACAAAAACACGGGCGGTAGCCAGGTGATGTCCTGGCACAGCACCTCGACCGTGGCAGTGACTTCCGTCCCGGACGGGATGTCATTCAGGTCCGCCGGGGAAATGGTGATGGTCAAGCTTGTATTTGACTCTGGATTGGGAATCAAACCATGGAGACCGTTGTATGCCAGTTCGCGGGCCATTTCTACATCATTGGTGTTCGCCAGCGAGGCTTTTCGGCAGGATACACGCGCGGCATTGGTCAGTGCCTGTTTGACCGTCATCACACGGGCGAATTCAAAGGAGCCAAACAGCAACAGGAAAACAAATGGCGCAACCAGGGCAAGTTCAACGGCCGATGCGCCCCTACGACGCTGGCCGGGTCCGCGACGGTGTTGAACCACCGGCACCGGGGCGCTGGTCCGAACAAATTTTGCCACTCTATTTTTCATCGAAACGAAACACATAAACCAACTCTCAAATACCAATAATCAGACCCATCTCGAAATCGCCTGTCTGCAGGCCGGCATCTGCACCATTTTGAAAGGTCGAGAAAAGTCGGATTGAAAGGCCTGCTAAAACCTAGGTCGATTTCCGGCCCTTGCCGCGAAAATCCCCCGGAATTTGTGAATTGATCGAGCAATACCGGCATTTTTTCTCGATCATTTCCGTTTAATGTAAGAACAGGCGAGGACGGCCGGTTGTGGCCTAAAGTGGGGACGGCCGCAGTATTGGGCCGCTTTGTGATAACGGGAAGGGCGGTCAGGCCCGGATCGAACAAAAAAAGCCATGCCGAAAATCGACATGGCTTTCCGTTCCTCATCACGACAGAACTTATTTCTTGACGACGAGAAATCGAGAGCCGACTTCCGACCGCACCAGCATCAGCACGCCATTGTCCAGGTCTGCGTTGTGGGTGGCTCTCCCAAAATCAGCGGCTGAGTGAATTTGGGAGTGTTGGACTTTGGCAATGACCATTCCGGTTGCCAGGCCACTGGCGGCCGCAGGGCTGTCAGACTGAACACCGGTGATCACGACACCTTGCCGGTTGGATAGATTCAATCGCTGTGCGACATCAGAATCCATCGATTCAACCTGCAATCCGAGATCATCGTAGGCAGTTGGTTCAGTCTGACTGCCCGTCGAAGGGCCTGCCCTGTTGACCTGGCCGCTCTTAGCGTGACGCGCTACGTACTCAAGCTTGAGACGTTTCCCGTCACGTAAAACAACCAAACCGTATCGTTGTCCGATTTCACTGCGCTCAACCAGCATCTGCAATTTGTGAGTCGAATTTACCTTTTGGCCGGCAAATTCAACGAGGATGTCGCCGTCCTGGACACCCGCAGCTTGGGCGGGTGAACCGGGCAACACCTGGGTAATCAGCAGGCCCGTTCGAGGCGGGATATTGAACTGGTCTGCCAGCGCTTGCGTTACTGCCTGGATACCAACGCCCAGGAATGCACGTTGGACGATTCCGTCATCGACCAACTCGTCAGCAACCCACTTTGCCAGATTGATTGGCACCGCAAATCCGACACCGTCATTTCCACCATCCCGCGAGGAGATGGCAGTATTGATTCCAATGATGCGACCATCCAGATCCACCAGTGGTCCGCCACTGTTGCCCGGATTGATGGCGGCATCTGTTTGAAGATAGTCTTCGCGATCATTAATCCCCATCGCCCGACCCTTGGCGCTAATGATCCCCGCGGTAACGGTGCTTTCCAGACCGAATGGCTGGCCCAGTGCAAGCACCCAGTCTCCCACCTGAGCCTTGTCACTGTTTCCTATCGCGGCCACCGGCAATCTGTCGTTGGTTGCGATCTTAATCAGGGCCACATCGGTTTTGGGATCGCCCCAAACCTGGCCTGCCGCAAATTCTCGTCCATCGTGCAATCGTACGGTGATGATTCCGTCACCTTGGACGACATGGTTGTTCGTCAAAATCAGGCCGCCCGCATCAACGATGACACCCGAGCCAGCACCGATTCCTCGGGGAATGAATGGCACGGCAGAGGATCCATAAAAGGAATTCCGGTTCGTTGGGTTTTGCATCTGAGGATCGAACGTGGCTTGCCTTCTTTGTTTCCCGGAATGCCTTGACTGTTCGGACAGGCGAGGTTTGTTTTCAATCGCAACGATTGTCGGCAACACCCGCTTGGAAATACTTCGAAACGCAAGTGACAGGCTCTTGGCAGCTGTAATCATTTCCTGATCTTCGCTGGACCCCGCTGGCAAGGACTTGTCGGAACGGTCGATGGACGATCGTTTGTCCGAAGTTACCCAGTTAATATGATTCTTCTCGGAGGCGGTTGCAGCCCCATGGTTTTCGGCAAACAGGCTGTTCCCGGCGGCCATCGAAAAGACGGTATAGACCATGAACGTCATCGCGACGCAGCCGATACAGTATTTTGTCGATTTCGATTTAGTCATGTTAATGGCTCCAGGAATTTACCCGTTTCAGGTTAGTCATTGGAAAACGTCAATCGACTTCATCGCCCGCATCCATTGCAAGCTTGTTGTTGGGAGTACAACTCCTCGTCCTCCGGTCTTTAACTTGAGTGAACGGTTCCATCACTTCCGGTTTAGCGCCTGTCGCTTGACCATCAACCACTCGTTGCAAGACAACGGATCCATGTGGATGCAACAAGCGTGCCAAACCCGGGCCTGGTAGGCGAGGCGATCAAAAAACAGCAATATTTGGCAGTGTTTAAACAAAAAACGGCGTCCCGGAGAATGGCTGCTCCGGCTGCTGGAAACGGGGCTTCCGTTTTGGGGGCATCGGTCCCCGCGCGCAGCGAAATGCCCCGCCCGCCAAATTGGTTGCCAGGAAAATGCAGGATGCTCCTCCCTTGCTTTCGAAAATTGGACCACAATGGAATTGCCAGATTTGTAATTGGCATCCAATTTGTAATTGCCTCCATTTACTTGTTGCCCAGCGGAAAACGGAAACCATGAAACTTGCCGGCAAATTTATTCTGATTTTTATCTTGGCAGTCATCGCGGTTACCGCCGTCTCCAGCCATTTCACCAGTAAGCAGTTCTTTGAATCGGTCGAAGACCGGCATGAAGAAATGACGGACTTGATGCGGAACCAAGCGGAGCTGCAGGATGCTATTGAAACGGGCAACCTGGTCCACATTCAACAGTGTGTTCAGACGGTGACCGACGAATCAATGCAAATACGATGGGTGTGGTTTGAACAAACGAACAGCCGGGAATTTCAGCCGGCAGTTGACGATGCGAAATCCATTTCCCGAGAGGGAGTTGCGTCCTCGCTGATCGAGTCTGCCGATGGCAAACGATCGCTGTTTACCTATTACCCGCTAGAGTCGCAAGGACGTGACGGCGCGATTGAAATTGCCTCGTCGCTGGAACCGGTGGATGCTCAGGCTAAACAGACATGGCTTACCGCGCTGCTGTCGATTGGTGTCATGGGGCTGTTTAGCATTGGGGTGGTCATGACGCTGGGTGTCCGCTGGATTGCACAACCGCTGGAGGCCTTGACCCAAAAAATGGAGCGAGTCGGAAACGGTGATTTTTCAAGCGATTTGAAGATTCAATCGAATGACGAATTGGCGCAACTGGCCGTTGCCGTGAACCAGATGTGCGAACAACTACAAAAACAAAAGTGCGAAATCGAAAACGAAACGAATCAGCGCATCGAGGCGATGGAGCAATTGAGACACGCCGACCGACTAAAAACAGTTGGCCAGTTGGCAGCCGGCTTTGCCCACGAGGTGGGCACGCCGTTGAATGTGGTCACTGGCAGGGCATCGATGATCCTGACCGACAAATCGATGTCGCAGGAGAAGGTATGGGAAAACGCGGAAGCGATCCAATCCGAGTCGGAACGGATTTCGGCCATTATTAACAAATTATTGGACTTTGCACGGCGCGGCAGCAGTCAAAAAACGGTTGGGGATTTAAGGCAAGTCGTTCACCATGCCGTCGACTTAGTTCAGCCGCTTGCCGCCAAACGAAATAACATGATTAAAGTGGACTTGCCCGACTCGCCTGCCGAGTGTGAATTGGATTTCAACCAGATGCAACAGGTCATGATGAACCTGATCGATAACGCAGTGGATGCCTCGCAAGTGGGTGATGCGATTGAAATCAACCTGGCACCGGCCCAGGAGACAAACCACTGGGTTCTGGATGTGATCGATCACGGAGAGGGGATCGACCCGGCATCCCAGTCAAGCATTTTTGAGCCGTTCTTTACGACCAAGGACGTCGGTGCCGGCACCGGCTTGGGGCTGTCCATTGTTTACGGCATTGTACAAGAGCATGGCGGCAGCATTGAGCTGC
>JABACA010000110.1 GCA_014237975.1 Mariniblastus sp.
CAGGGCCGCCCAGGGTTGGGTGGAGTAGATGTCACCAATGATCGTGTTCAATCCCTCCTTGTCTTTAAAGATGATTCCCAGGTAACCACCCATGGTTACGAAAAAAGCTCCCCAGATAAAGAACTGGAGGAACATCATGATCGCAAGACGGACCATCGTGGTCGATGAATTGTGTGTCGGGTTCATGGGAAGACTCGAATCGGAGTGTGAGGCATGTGTCGATGACTCAACATCTTAAGCAACCCGCATCCATGAAAACAGCATTTCCCCCGGTCGCCACCGGGGAAAATCAAAAAATCTGGTGCCGTTTGGCAAAGTTTGCCGCGTGAACCCGTTTTGAGCGGTCGTTTTAACTTGGTCCGTCGGTCATTGTGGCAAATTCGATTTCTCGGCCGATCCCTTGGTCTGCTGTTTTTTGATCAGGCCGACCGATTTCTCGGCGAATCGTTTTCCCAATGTTTTGTAACCGTCGGCCGAGTAGTGCAGATCGTTCTTGATCGCCTTCCCACTTCGATTCGTTCCATCGTTCAGGTCATCCGTGTCGACCCAGGCAAATTGCTCGTTGCCGTCGGCCGTTGCCACCTGAGCCTCGCGGATCATGGTCCAGTGCTTGAATCGTTTATTGTCGTTGCCGCAATCGCTCAAGCGACCGATCACAAAGTTGACATCATCCCGTTTCAAGTCCTGGCTAAGCTGTCGATGCAGTCCCACCAGACTGTCGCCATACACCGCGCCCCACTGCTGCCGAGCGTCGTTCTCTCCCTGCATCCAGAGGAACGTCACCGATTCGAGTGGTTGATCCTTGATGGCCGGTTTGACCTTGGACATCAGGCGATCATACAGGTCGCCGATCTGTTTCGGCTGGTCACCTTGCGGTGATTTCCATTGCTTGTACCAACGGTGAATCGGTTGTCCACCCTGCGCGTCCTGGATCACGATCACATTCTCTTTGCCAAGCGCCTTGCTGACGGCTGGCGTGAACGCCTCGTCGGGCCGATGGCCTTTCATGTTCGATTGTCCCGACAGGATGAACAGGTGTTTGCCGGGCGACTGGCCCAGGCAGATCCCGCCCATTGCCAAGACGAGAGAAAAACAGGTGGCCGTTTTCAATAGGTTCATCGGTCAGTTCCTTATCGGTGATTTACATTATCGGTGATTGGATTCAGGTTAACTTGCCCAGGTGTGATTGGCTATTTTAAATCGATCGGAGCCGAGTCGGGCAAAAAGTGGTGGTACGAATTGATATACAGTGCAATCTTCAGTTCGCCGCCGGGAACTCGCTGGACAATCCAGTCCTCACCAACAATCGCCTTGATCACGTCGTCCTCGTCCGAGTCGACCAGTCGTCCCTGCCAGTAAACGGCCCCAACGGCGCGGGCCCGCTCCGGGTTGTCCGAGAGTTGCGTGATCTCCCACGGGTCACAGACGGCGTGCACTTCGTCGACCAATCGCTGGTGAATCTCGTAATTTTGCTGCAGGGAGATGTCCTCGCCGTGCAAGATAAAGATGCGGGGTTCGGGGTGCAGAAAAAACGCTGCTTGATCCTCGCCGGTCCCCTTTTCCAGCATGGTCACATCGTGAAACCGTTTCACCAGTTCCACAACTTCTTGCTTGGTAATCGCCATGTTGCCACCCCATTTCTGCAATTCATCAACACTCCAGTAACATCTATTTTTATCCTTGGATGAGCGGTGAGAACAGCGGGCATCAACTTGCGAATCGTACGACCCCAGTCTGCGTGGCAGGTCGCGTCACCGGTAGGGATCGCCCTTGCCGACCCAAAGCAGGTGGGGCGGGGCAGCGGCATTCAGTCCGAATCAACTAGGTCGTTTGACGCATTGCATCGGCGCATAAAAAAACCACGGCGGTAAACCGTGGTTGGATGGTGAGTTATTTTAATCGTCTGAAACTACCGACGTCGCCGCACGGTCATGCCAAGACCGGCCAACATCGACCAGATCAGCATGGTGGTCGGTTCGGGAACGGCGTTGGTAAAGAGTGCCACGCCACCCCCATCGCCCATGCCACCGTAGGTGATGAACAGGTCTTGCCCACCAAAGTTACCGACCAGATCGCCCTCGCGCAGTCCATAGAACTGGCCCGACAGGGTGCCACCGACGCGCAAGAATTCAAACACCTGACCGCGATTAATCCGTTTTTCAAACCCGTCGATCAGGCTGACATTCAGCAGACCGGCCAATTCAACGTTGCCCGTCACATCGATCCAATCGAATTCGGTAATGGCATGATCACCACCGCCGTCAAACAGGCCACCCAGTTCGATTTCCATGCTGCCAGCGACTTTGATGTAGTTACCGTGGATTGTCTTAACGCCAGCAGAGTTGCCCGGTTTGGTTATGCCATGGTCGAATACAGCACCGAGAATGACGCCGTTCCCACTCAAGTGACCGTGGTTGACGAATTGGCCCTTAACGTTGCCGCCATCGAGGTTGTCGATCACGCCGTTGTTAATCAGGTAAGCATCCTCGTGGTTGGTAAACGTTCCCCAGTTGCGGACACGGGCGCCGTCCTTGTTGTCAAACTTCTCCCAGTTGCTAATGACACTCGATGTCTGATTGTAAATGTGGCCATGGTTGGCCATTTGGCCCTGGTTGTTAATGAAACTCTGATTGTAGATCTCAGCGTTGACCAGGTTGTTGAAAACAGCGTTTTCATATGCCAATCCATGTTCATCTCGCCCGTTAAAAATATCACCCTGGTTGGTGAGAGTGCCGGAAATGTTGCTGATTCCGCTGGTGCCATCGAGGTTTCCTGCAGCGTTGTTGATACGGGCGTCAGCCTTGTTGTTAAAGGCTCCTTGATTAGAGATAAATCCGTGGGTACCCCGGTTCAGGAAAAAGCCCTGGTTGACAAAGGTTCCTCCCGCGCTGATGACTTTAAAGTTGGCGCGATTGGCAAAAGTGATGTCGAGATATTCCTCGGTCATCTTGTGATTGGTCAGCACGCCACCATGGTTGATCTGGACCAGGCCGATATTGTTGGCGTCCTCGTAATAGTTGGAGAAATCTTCGTGATTCACCCAGTCCGGGGTGGTGACGTAGATGTTGCCAGAGTTCGGATTGGGTGAAATCTGTTGTTGTCCGTAAATCGTTGACGGAACGAATAGCAGCAAGGCGACGGCAAAGAAGGGCAGGTTTTTCATCGGTGTCTCTCCAAGGAACTAAAATGAGGCAACGCACCAAAATAACCAACAGATCGACCGGTGGGAAGTGTTGGTTTGTGTGATTTTGAACAAAAACTGTCGGGGTGCCTGCTGAAAAACGGCCGTTTTTCTGGCTTTATTAACCTCTTGCAGGGCATCGTTCCGCCGAAACTGGCTTCGAACTGACCCGTTGTTTAGTGCAGCCGTTGTTTAGTAGGTAAAAACCATCGTATCGCCACCCAGTTGGGCAAACAGTTTCGGTTTGTCCGTCACGAAGGCCTCCTCGATGATATCTTCGGGCTGGATGTTCATATCCTTCATGCAGACCGGGCAGACGTGCAGTTGCACGCCACGGCCGTGGAGTGTTTTCAAGGTCTCGATCATCGGCGGATGTTCCAAGAAACGGAACTCCGGGTCGAAGGTCCGGGTGGGCAGGTGGACACCCTTGACATTAAAGAAGATCGATACGTCATACCCTTCATCGACACAGAACCCGGCAAACGTCAGTCCCATATTGACCGCTTGCGGATCGGCTTGTGGGTCACTGGTGATACTGATCACGGCCCGTTTCGCATCCCCATCCGTTTGCGAGCTTGCCGGAGGTGAAGATTCACAGCCAGGCAAGGAAATCAGTACGGTAACGGCCAGCAAGCTCATTCCCACATGAATTGTGGCTGGTCGATCAGTCAAATTGGGTCGTTGAATAAGCATCTGATTGGATCCTGTTTCTCACTCGGGTCGTTTTGGACGGCGGGGCGCACGAAGGTGCTGCCGCTAGGTCCGTCATCATAACAGCGGCGGTCGACGGGACCAACCGACGAACGTCGACGCGGCTGGTCGGACCGTTCATGCGGTTGGGTGACGGGAAACCGAATGCCAAAGCGGAGGCCCTGCAATCTGGTAAACCGTTCAGGATTTCGACCCGTCAGTCTTCACTGCAGTCGGTCATAACTTGCTTGAACCTCGATGTTTTGGTCATTTTGGTTGCTTGCATTGGATCTTTCGGTATGGGATTCTGTAAGGGCCTCAGAAACTGCCCTTCCATGTTTCAAACGATAAGTTGATGACCGATCCCGTCAAACCCGTGCTGCTCGACGGCCTGGAACCATCCGTGGATTCTGCGCCGATGCCCAACGACCAAACCCCTCAACCAGGCGAAGCGGCCGTCACCCATTCCGAAAACTCGAGTGAGCAGACACTTCAGCCGACCGACTCGCCGGCAGCGCCAGTCGATTGTACGTTGCCCCCAACCGGTTCGGCCGATACGACGTCGGAAGTGGGAAGCGACCAGACGATGAAGCCGGCCAAGGCGCCGCTGACCGTTGGCCAGGAAGCGGTTGCACAAATTGACCCCGCCCGCCGTTTTGGGGATTACGAGATTCTGCAGGAGATTGCCCGTGGCGGGATGGGCGTCGTTTACAGAGCGCGGCAGATCAGCCTGAACCGGACCGTCGCCCTGAAAAAGATCCTCTCCGGGCAACTGGCCGGGGAAGAGGATCTGAAACGGTTCCAGGTCGAGGCGGAGGCGTCGGCCCAGCTCGATCACGTCGGCATCGTGCCGGTCTACGATTTTGGGCAGGTCGACGGACAGTACTACTTCTCGATGGGGTTTGTCGAAGGGGACGACCTGGCCGAACGGATTCGCGAGCGACCGCTGGAGGCCGAGGCGGCGGCCCAGATGATGATCAAGATCGCCCAGGCAGTCGGCTACGCCAACGCCCAGGGCGTAATCCACCGCGACCTGAAACCGAGCAACGTGCTGCTCGACGCGCAAAGTGAACCGAAGGTGACCGACTTTGGCGTGGCCAAGCAACAGGGAAACGATTCGGAGATGACGGCCCAGGGTCAGATCCTCGGCACGCCCAGTTACATGCCACCGGAGCAAGCGGCCGGACAGGGAGACGGGGTCGACCAGCGCTCCGATGTTTACGCCCTCGGCGCGATCCTTTATGCCTTATTGACGGGCCGTCCGCCGTTTCAGGCCGCCACGGCGATGGAGACGATGATCCAGGTGCTGGACCAGGACCCGGTTCCGATCTCGCAGCTAAACGGAACGATCCCCCGCGACCTGGAGACGATCTGTCTCAAATGTCTGCAGAAAGATCCGGCCAAGCGATACGAATCGGCCGAGGCACTGGCCGAGGACTTGCAGCGGTACCTGGACGATGAACCGATCGTGGCGCGTCCGCCAACAAAAACGGAACAACTGGGCCGCTGGGTTCGCAAGAACCGGGCCGCCGCGATCGGGACCGGCCTGGTGGCGGCCACGCTGATCGTGGCGACCCTTGTCTCGATCAGTTTTGCCGTTGATGCGGGCCGGCAACGGGATGTGGCGGCCGACCAACGGGATCTGGCGGCCGAACAGCGCGATGCGGCCGAACTGGCCAAGGAAGAGGCGGATGTACAACGGGATGCGGCCCAACTGGCCAGGAAAGAGGCGGACGAACAGCGGGAAATTGCCGAAACACAAACGGTTAAGGCAGAAAAAAAAGCGGATGAAATGCAGATCATGCTGGACTTTCAGACCCGACAGCTGTCCGGCATTGATGTACCGGCGATGGGCGCGTCCTTGGCAGGCAAGATGCAAAAAGAGCTGGATCTGAGTGACTCCGATATGGCCGAAGCTGATTTTACCGGGTCGGCGCTAAGGCTGATTCATGAACACATTTTGGAACCGGCCCGGCTGTCGGTCAAAAAGCAATTTGCAGATCAACCGGTGATCGAAGCCCATTTATTGCAGGCCATTGCATTGACTTTATCGAAACTCGGTTTGCTCAAGGAATCGTTGGAACCTCAAGCTCGTGTGATTGAGCTGCGCGATTCGGAACTGGGTAGAAAACATCCCGAAACGATCGAGTCGTTGGAATGGCAGGCCTCCCTGTTTTTAGAGCTTGACAGAACGGATGAAGCGGCTGAGCTATTGGATGAGATCATCACACACAAACGCGAAACGTTGGGCAATGATCATCGGGATACGCTACGCAGTCGCGCGATATATACTCAGGTGCTATGGCGGCAGCATAAGCTTGACGAATCCCTTGCCTCGACGGCGGAATTACTGGAATCTCAACGGAGAGTCCTTGGTAATGAAGATGTTCAAACCTTGGCTACCATGAATGGCAGGGCCGTGCTGTTGAAGTACAAGGGCAACTATGACGAGGCCGAGAAAATTTACAATGAAGCGTTGGAAATTGGTCGTCGAACCCTCCCCAAGGACAATAGTACCTTGATTCAACTGATTTCCAATTTGGGGACGCTCTACAGCTACACGCGACGGTACGAAGAAGCGGAACCACTTCGGCGTGAAGTCTTGGAGATTTCTCGTAGTTCTTTTGGTGACGACCACCCAGAAACCTTGCACGCGCAATCAGGTCTTGGCTTGTTACTCGTCTTGCAGGAAAAATATGCCGAAGCGGAGCCTGTCCTTCGCGAAGTGATTGAGGGAACTCAGCGCACTTATGGTGAAGACCATCCTGAAACTTATGGCGAGATCAGGGCGCTGGCGTACATGTTTTTATGTGAGGGCAAATTGGATCAGGCCGAAAAGAATTACACGAAAGCTCTGGAAGGTCAGCGACGCCTGCTGGGTGATCACCATTCGTTCACGCAGGGAACTGCCAATGACCTCGCGGCAGTTTACATGCGGCAGGGTAAGCACGTTAAGGCCGAATCGCTGTTCCGTGAGGCGGCTGAAGGTTCGCGGAAGAGCCTCGGTCCCGAGCATGCAGAAACCCTGAATTCCGTCAACAACGTTGCCAATGCCCTGTTGCAGCAGTTCAAGCTGGATGAGGCCGAAGTTCTCTTTCGGGATGTGCTGGAAATTCGGCTCCGCACACTAGGCGAAGAACATCCCAGCACGAAGAAATCCAAGGCTAACCTGGAAGTCCTTCTTGAAACGCGTCGTGAGGTCCAGGAAAAAAAGCAGCAGTCGCAAAAAGAGGGAAAATCAGGCGGTCAATAGCTAGTGAATTTCGCAGGCCAAGAGTCGAGTTGGGCCGATCGTCATGTCTTGCCGTAGTGGGGACAACGGTCTCGACCCCGGGATAGTAAAACAGGCAGTAAGGCAGAGTCATGAGTCAGACCACGATTCAATTGAAGGTGATCAAGGGTACCGACAAGAACCGGACGTTCGAGATTAACCCGGGCGATTCCCTGTTGGTCGGTCGCGGCGATGCGAGTGACACCCAAATCAAGGACCCGGCCATGTCGCGGGCCCACTTCCGTATCGCCTGCCAGGACGGGGAAATCTTGATCGAGGATCAAAACTCGGCCTCCGGCACGATCCTCAACGGTACGCCGGTCACCTCCGCCAAGGTCAAGGCGGGAGATACGATCCGGGCGGGGGACACCTTTTTGGGCATTGTCCAGCCAACGGATTCGGCCGCTGCGGCAGCCAACCCGGCCCGCCGCAACATTGCCAACCTGATCGGAACGGAGCTCGGTGGGTTCCAGGTCGAGTCGCTGCTGGCCAAAGGTTCCGAGAGCATTGTTTTCAAAGCCCGTGAGATCAAAAACGACCGACCGGCAGCGCTTAAGGTGATGTTGCCGCAGTTTATTCAGGACCCGCAACAACAGGAACGATTTGTGCGGGCCATGAAGACGATGTTGAACGTGAGAGATCCGCATATCGTCGAGCTGTATTCGGCCGGCAAATCGGGCGGACTCTGTTTTTCAGCGATGGAGCTGATCGAGGGGGACAACCTCGACAAACTGATCGAACGGATGGGGATCGATGGATTGCTGGATTGGTCCGAAGTTTGGCGCTGTGCCACTCATATTGCCCGGGCACTGGAGACTGGTTACTTGCGCGACATCGTTCATCGCAACGTGACGCCGACCAATATTATTCGCCGGCGGACGGACAAGGTGTTCAAGCTGTCCGATTTCCAGTTGGCCAAAGCGATGTCCGGCGCGCTGGCCAAGCAGATTACCGAGCCGGGGCAATTGCTGGGTGAGCTGCAATACTTGCCACCCGAGCGAACGGTCGATGATGCTCTGGTTGACAGCCGCAGCGATATCTTCGGCCTGGGGGCTACCTGTTATGCCCTGCTGACCGGGAAACCACCCGCCCAAGGCAAGGGACTGGTGAATATCCTGAAGTCGGTTCGTGAGCAGATTCCCGAACCGCCTTCGACGGTGGCCAGGAATATCAATCCGGAGTTCGAAACGATTGTGATGAAAATGATCGCCAAGAATCCGGACGATCGGTATGCCAAGCCGGCCGACCTGATTAGTGCGCTGGAGCACATCAGTAAATCGAACCGCCTGGAAGCGGACGCGGCCGACTGGTGGGTCGGCTGATCACGGATGGGACGCACCGATATTGCCCGCTTTGGGCAAGTTCCCACCAGCGGTCAAGCGAGCTCGGCGGAGCATCCCAGGCGGCTTTCCATTCAGAGACCAAGCCGTTGCTTTATTGGGACATTCGCTTGGAACACCCGTCTAAAACGCAGCAAATGAAATACAGCAAATGTACCGAGTACTACTTCCATGGGGGTAAATTGCTCGGTTCATGTTCCGCTTTAATTTTTACTAAAATCAAGAAAAACCCATTTCTTATTTGACAACGGAAATCTGCCCGTAGAACATCGTAGATATGGAAAAGTTTCACGAATGGATCAATCTCAAATAGAGTTAGCTTTACCGTTTGCAAACGTAAATCAACTTGATTGGATTTGCCATGTTCAAGACTAAATTGTTTTTGACCGCTCTTTTGTCTGTGATAGCGACCGTCGGAATTTTCTCGACAAGTCATGCTGACTTGGTAAGCATCACCGACGGGACCAGCACCTTTGAATGGGACCCGGACGCGGGTACGAATACGATCACTTCGGTTTACGGAAACTATTCGTTTACATTTATGCCGATGCTGCGGTATACCAATGCTGCAGACGATTTGTCGACCCGGACCATGTCGGAATTCCAGGGTTCAGGTGTCTTTAAATCCGTCGTGACCCATTCCGTACAGAATAACGGATCGACTGGATCGATGGTGGTCGAATTTGGTACACAAAATGGTCTCAGCTCCCCCACATTTGATTTGCAAGTCCTGTTGAATTTTGCGATTGATACCAACCAATACGGTGGTGTTCTGTCTTACGACATGACGGTCAACAACGTCTCTGCCAGTACACAGAACAATGTCGAGATGTTCCAGTACTACGATTGGGATGTGGTTTCCAACCAAAACACCGGCCAGGATTTTACCTGGGAAGGGTTTGACGGGTTCTTGCAAGTCGGTTCCGGTTCACCCGATCAACAGGTATTTCACGGTACCGATGACCTTTCCAACTGGGAGGTGGCAGCGTGGGATTCCATTCAGACCAAGCTGTTGGCCAATGGTTCGCTGACCAACAGCGGAACTCCGTTTGCAGTTGCAGACATGACGGCCGCCTTCGGCTGGAATGTCGGCTCGATGGCTGCCGGTTCTTCAACGGCAACCCACGACTTTTTGATCCAGGGCGTTCCCGAACCGGGAAGTGCCGCGATCCTGATGATCGGATTTTTGGGAACCGTACTGATTCGTCGACGAAAGTCCTGATTTCGGTCGTTATGGCTGGTTGACGCACTTTTTGGATCAGGGGAAAGGCCGAGGACGTTTCGCGCCGAGCATGGGATCGAAGAAGCGTTTTTACGTTCACATCACGATGCCATGTCGGAATTCGTGGGTGGAATTGTAGATCAAATGGATCGTTCAAAATAAAAGCGGTCATCCAGCTGCCGGCAGTTCCCGAATGACAGGCAGCATGGCTGCTATCTTCAGGTCAATGCCTGGGTAATCGGGCGGGCGGCGAAAATGATTGCCGTCGATAACTGGCGCAAAAAAACAGCACTCAAGCGAGCGCTGCCCAAAATATGGATCCCGTGTTTATCGTCGTCGGCGAATCGCTCCAAGCAACAGGACACCCGTTAGCAGGATACCAGAGGTGGGCTCGGGTACGGCTGTAAAGGTAAAGGCAACATTGTCCAAGCGAGTTTCAACACCGTTGTCGAATGTGTTTGATGTTGTGATAAATCGAAAATCGAGTGTCTTCCTGTTGAGATTCTTGAACTCGGTGGGGAAGGACTCATCAAAACTACCTGCAGGTGGGGGGGACGTTCTGTCTGTTTGCGTTATTCTCAAACTTCCGAGCGAGATGTCTTCGCTGGCAAAACCATCAGTACTGGCGTGAACATCAATTTGAAGCCATATGCCTTGTTGGGGGGGACCACCCATGCCAAAGCTGGAAAGATCGAATTGAAGCCGGTCCAGCGTCATTTGATCGGTCCAGTTCGCTGTCGAAAACGAAACGGTCTGGTAACAGTCGCCGATGATGCCGGGTGCACCACCGATGATTTCCATGTTGACCCAAGCGGCGCCATTCTTGATGCCTGAATTCTCGCCAAGCGTTCCGGCTTGATCCGTTGTGCTGGCGAGCGTGTCAAAGCCACTCTGTGTCATATAGGGGTTGGTTACGGTGATCGTAGGTTGAGATGCGTCCACGATCCCGTCTGAAAAATCGTAGGTATAGGTCGTAACGATGTCAGCCGATGCAAACGGAGAAAAAATCATCACGGCAGCAATTGTAATAGCCAGTGAGAATTTCATTTGAACATCTCGCATGGAGTCTAGGTTGTAAAATGAAAGCAGGGCTTACCAGTTCCTGGCCGCATGATGACCCTGATAAACTGAGCCATTTCAGTCTGCTTGATTGTGTCAATGGCGACAACTAAAAAACAATCTATTTGCGATATTTCCTGGCTTTTATTAAGTGGCTGTAAGTGGGCTACCTAACGCATTGAATCAAGCCCAAGACCCTCGTTTGCAACGGAATCGAAACGTGGCATTGACGGGTGATTGCAAAACGGACAGGGCCACAATGCCAATTACTAACCCGTAAGAGGTGTTTTTTGGTACGATTTCTGTTACGGCCGACACCGTTAAACAATGATCTCCACCAGGGTCCCTGGCATGAAATGTGGTTGCCTCCGATTATCCTTTATTCTTTTTTTCCTTACAGGTTGTGGCGTACCGAGAGAACACGACCCACAGTTTGTCGGTCATTGGAAATCGGGTCTACCAATTACCAGTGTTGTTCCCAGTACGAGTCGCATCGGGCAGGGAATCAATAACGATATCCGTCAAATCCATCGTGCCAACAACGCCAGTGGCGCGCAAGGTGTTCGTCTTGAAATCCGAGCGGACGGTACTTTTACCATGACGGTAAAATTCGCCATCGAAGACTTGAAAACACTGATGAAAGACCTCAATATCGAGGACCAGAAGCTATCCGGATCGGAAGACTCTTACGACGGGACATGGTATTCCGAGGGAGATGCCATTGTTCTCACGTCGGACTCGTTCCTGCCTTACGCGATGACCGCGGTCACCCGCAACTACAATCATCGCCCACGCTTCAAACCGCGAGAGACCAAGCGACCGTTCCTGCCACTATTTCTCAGGAACAATGGCAAACTAAGTCAGTTTCGCGACGATGTACGGCCTGGTACGCACGAAACGAGCTTGGATTTTCAAAGGCAGTCCGACTGACTCGTTTAGAGTTTAGTATTTATTCCGCAATCTTGTGGACCCAGTGTTGCTCCTTTAACATCGATAAATCATGACCAATTTGTTTCAAGAACTCGATTCCCCGGATCGTAAATTTGGCAGTGGCTGGATCAGTGGTGTGTTGGGATTGTTCCTGGCAATTGCCGGGCTGGCCACGGTTTTCTGTTTTTTGTTTCCTCAAATTTTTACCGTGGAAGAAGCCAGGAGCTTTTATGCCAAGTACTATATCGCGATCCGCATCCTGTTGTCTGCCGCGCTGATCGCCGCGTTTTTTCTCGGTATTGTCAGCATTGTGCTGCGAGACAAGCGAGTCCTCGGTTTCACGACGCTGACATTGGTGCTGATCGCAACCTTACTCGGGGGTTCCCAGGCGCATCAGGTTTCTGCGGAACAAACGCCGTTCTATTTTGGTTTGGACTTCTTTTTTCTGAACCTGATTTTCCTGGGAGCGATCTTTATCCCCATCGAGCGTATTTTAAAAAAGGTGGACCAACCCATTTTGCGCTACGAATGGCGAGAAGACCTGTTGTACTTTTTTGTCAGTACATTCTTCGTGCAGGTACTGACCTACCTGTCCCTGTTTCCCTCGATGGAAGCTTTGGCCGGGACCAGCTGGGCAGCGGGCTTTCGGCACGCGATCGCCTCCCAACCGGTATTACTCCAGTTTTTTGAAATCATGTTCCTGACCGACATGGCCCAATACTGGTTTCACCGTTTTTTCCACCAGTTTCCATGGCTTTGGAAATTCCACTCCGTGCACCATTCGGTCCAGGCGATGGATTGGCTGGCCGGTTCCCGCATGCATGTGGTCGAAGTGATTTTGCTGCGAGGGTTTACCGTCATTCCCATGTACCTGCTCGGCTTTGGCGAACCGGCCTTGTATGCCTATATCTTTTTCGTTTACCTGGCATCTGTTTTTATTCATTCCAACCTGCGGGTGCCGTTTGGGTTTTTACAATACGTCTTTGTGACTCCCAGGTTTCACCACTGGCATCATGGCGTCGAGGAAGAGGCGGTCGACAAGAATTTTGCCATTCATTTCCCGGTCATCGACATGGTGTTTGGTACCTGGTATATGCCACAGGATCGTTGGCCCGATGGTTACGGCATTGGTGGCCAGCCGGTACCCAAGGGCTTTGTTTCCCAGTTTCTCTACCCGTTTCAAGCGAAACGGAAAGACGAATCGGAAGTGGATAAACCACCAGAATGAATGCATCTCTGGGGCCGGTGTTTCATTTCGGGAAGGGGCGAAACCAGCCCGGATGATTACGGCGAATTTGTTTGGGGTCGAGACCTCATCCAGAAGCAGATGGATGCCAAATGGATTGCTGTACTGATAAGGAAAGTGTTTTTGATAAAAGTCTAGCAGTCTGATTTGCTGCAGACGTTTTCACGACTTGAAGTGGCGCCGCTGAACTATTAGAGTAGACAGCCATCAGTATTTAACATGAATTCAAATGGGTTGTTGTTCCGCGGAAAAGGGTGTTTTTAATGAGCGAGTCAGGGAAATCATCGATGCTAAACAAAGCTTGGACCAGTGATCTCGCAGCCAAGGATCTTTGGTTGCTTGAGGACCGAGGCTACGAACCATTGGGTCTGGTTGTTGGGAACTGTGTCTTTGCCCTCGGCGTGGGCAGCGGCTTCGCGGCCAGCCTGAAGGGGATGGCCCGTGGTGAGGTCCAGGAATATACCAAGTTACTCTACGAAGCGCGGGAACTCGCCATCAGTCGGATGCAGGAAGAGGCAACGGAGCTAAGTGCCGACGGCGTCATTGGAGTGAATATCGAAATTGAAAATATGCATGGCGGGTCGTGGCTGCATGTCATGGCGATCGGAACCGCCGTGCGGCGAAAACCTGGTGAGTCAGAAGCCCCTCGAGCCAACGTGGTGGTTTGATCGCAATGGAGAAACAGGAACCTTTGCAGAACTGGGAGCATAACCCGGAATACCAACAATCACCCGTTGATCATTTTGCGGCGGATCGTCTTCCTCAATGTTCACGCAAGCAGGCGATCTTGTTGGGTTTGTTTCTGGGGCTTTGGGGCGTCCAGTTCTTCTACCTGCGGCATCCAGGCTGGGGTTGGTTGGCGGTGGTCGTTTGCAAGGTCCCGATTTTGTTGGGCTTTATACTGGCCTTTGTTGCTGGCCAGCCTCAACTGGGGTTGGCCATCGGGATTGGGGGACCGGTCGTGGCCGAGCTTTCTGGTATTGTTACGTCCATCGCATTGCAAACCGGCCAAATCAATTCTGACGGCAAGGGCAATTCCCTGGTGGCCTGATCGAGCCACCAACAGGCAAGTTTAAATCCTTCGCTTGGTTGGCATCATTATCGTGCCGCTCACCGTGCGTCAGATGACTTGAGGGAGTCGAGGTAAGATTTGGCGTCGGCCGCAAGTTTGGCCAGCTTGGGATCCGCCGTTTGCTCGTAGCTCTTGATCGCTTTGCCAGCCTCGACGACCGCTCTGTTACGGGCCTGGAACTCAGGATCGTCGTTCAGGGTCTTGCGTTTCGCGTTGCGCTGTTCGACGCTGGCATCCACGCGTCTGAACGCTTCAGGAAAACGGGCTTCCAGAGCGGCCTGTCGCTTTGCTGTTTCGACGACGAGGGCGGCAAGTTGTTGGTTACTAGCCGCTTCCAGCTCACTACGAACTTGACCGAGTTCAGAAGCGAAACGCTGCTTTGCCGTTCCATCCTCTTTGAGGCGAACGAGTTCGGGTTGGATCGACAGTACGTAGGCGTCTTCCGCTTTGCGCGCTTTGTTGACCGCAACTTCCAGGCGTTTGAATTCAGGATCGGCTGCTTTGACCTGCTGTTTCTTCTTTGCGATGAGTTTTGTCAATTCTTTTTGCGAGGCAAATGCATCAGGGTACTCGGTATGGAGAGCAGTTTTGAGTTGGTTATGAGTGGCCACCAGGTCTCGGTAACCCGGGTCATTGAGGATCAAACGAGATTTGAGATTGGTGTACGCGATTTTGTAACGTTCGACGGGATCACGCTCAACTGGCTCACGTTCCGATTGAAGGGCTGCGAGCTTGCTGCGAGTCTCAGCCCAGTTCTCGCGCTGTCCTGTCGCTTTCCAAACTCGCACGTTGTCGATCGA
>JABACA010000111.1 GCA_014237975.1 Mariniblastus sp.
GCCGTGCGCCACACCCTCGGTTTGCATCGAGTGGATCATGCACATCTTGTCGACGTGCTGGGCCATGTGCGGAAACAACTCGGAGACATACTGGCCGCATTCGCCGTATTGCTTGAAGTTCCAGAGCGGCTTCAACAATTTTCGCTTGCTACGGGTACCAAACGTACCGAACCTGACCCCGGTAAAGTCGATATCCTGACCGTCCTTCCTGGTCAACTCGGGTTTGTAATCGAACGTATCGATATGACTCGGCCCGCCCTGCATAAAGATAAAAATGACCCGCTTGGCCCGCGCCGGAAACATCGGTTGACGAGGTTTCAGATCGTGGGGGATCGCATCGCGTCCCAGCGATTGCTGCTGACACATCCCGGCCAAGGCCAGGCTGCCAAACCCGCAGGCTGACCTCTGCAACATGCGACGCCGTGATATGTTTCCATGGGAAGCGTTCATCGAAGATCCTCAGTTCATGTATCTAAATTCGAGGCTACAAAACAGAGCGTGGATGAGATTCTGCCAGGCATCCTGCTCGGGCGTGCTGGTTTCGGCATCCGGTTCAAAGTCTTTGAGGAAGCTGATCGACGTCGAAACTTCCTCGCTCGAGGGAAACCGGCCGAGCAAGTTACGATAAATCACCGTGATCCGTTCAGTACGAGCGCCATCAGGGTGATCGGCCAACTCCATTCCCAACACGTTACCCGCCATCATACGTGCGCTTTGGATGACCATCGGGCTGTTCATCAGGAACAGGCTCTGGGTCGGCAGGGTACTGGTCACCCGGTGCCCGGTCACCAGATTGGGATTGGCCACATCAAACACCTCAAACATATCGAGCATTGAATTCCGGAAAAACGGTACGTACACGCTTCGTCGCCGTGTATCAAACGTATAGTCAGAATCATATTTGGTGATCTTCCGGATAGTCAGTCCCCCGGCGGTCAGGTCGAGCTGTCCCGACACTGCCAGGATGGAATCTCGCAACACTTCGGCATCCAACCGCTGCCGGTTGAAACGCCACAACAATCGGTTTCGATCATCCGCTTCAATTATTTGGGTCGCCGACTCGCAGCCCTCACCGGTTAACCATTTCGAGCCGATATGCTGCTGGTAAGTTCGAGTCGCCATAATCTGTCGAATTAACCATTTGGTGGACCATCCATTTTCAACAAACTGATCGGCCAGATAGTCCAATAGTTCCGGGTGACTGGGAGAGGCCCCCATCAGGCCAAAGTTGTCGGGGGTTTCCACCAAACCGTTTCCGAACAGGTAACGCCAAACACGATTCACATACACCCGCGCCGTCAAGGGATGATCCGGGTGAACCAGCCACTCGGCCAACTGCCGACGACCACTCTGGTCGGCCGGAATCTCCCAGTTGGTCGACGGGCCAGGCCGGTCGGTCACCTCGACACCATTCGACGGTTGGGTTTCACGCAGCAGCGGGGTGCAAACCTCGACAAAACCTCGAGGCACGATGGCGCCCAGGTTACGGAAGGCACCGCGAATATGGATCGGGCTATCGGCCGGCTTCCCGCCATCCCGTACCGACATCGTAACGGGTCCCGCTTTGGGAGGGTTTGCCTTGAGCGCTTTGAGCTGCTTGTCGATCTGCTGGTAATGGTCCAGGGCAGACTTTATCTCTTGACCAAGTTCCGCTTCGGATGATTCATCGGATACAGTGGAATCGTCCGGTTTCTCCTGTTGCTGCGGGTCGGGAATGGCGTCGGGAGACAACGGCAGAAACTGGATCGCATCGACAATCACATGGCCATCGGTTCCCTCCGTTTCGATCGTCACCCTGGCGATATTATCCGCCTCGAATCGATAACGACCGAGAGAGATAAACAGGCCGTCAATCGGTGGTTTCTTGGACTGGTTGACCTGCCGGCGGGTTTGGCCATCTTGATGATCAATCAAGACGGGCACGTTGGAGGCCCGATGCCCGCCAGCCGTGTAGGACATCCGGACTTCGTATTCCCCCCCCGCTTTAAACCGGGGCGTAAAAATGACTTTTTTCGTCCCCTTATCCTTGTCCTGATCGTGAATGTAGTTGGCGTCGATGAACGTTCCAGCAAATTCTGATTCCTGCCATTGGCCTACCCGCTCGGCCACCAGGTTATCGATGACCAGTCCAGGCAAGCTGGATGCTGGACGACTCTTTTTCGCATTAGCCGTTCCCGGGATCTGGCCGCCTAACGACTCGACGGCGGTCTTGGCCTTGGTCAGCTGGGAGGTTAACCGTTTGACGGTCTGGCGATGCTTTTGCTGTTGCTTCTGCTGCTGCGAGCTCGCGATCGACGTTTCGACATACTTGGAAACATTGGAGTGCACCACCGTATCGGTGCTCTTGAAGATACCCGCCAGCGCGTAGTAATCCTCGGTCGTAATCGGGTCAAACTTGTGGTCGTGACACCGCGCACAACCGAGCGTCATACCCATGAACGCGCGCCCCACCGTATCGATCTGCTCATCGACCACGTCAATGGCCAATCCTTCCTTATCCTGTTGTTCATAATTGGTAGGGCCCAGTGCAAGAAACCCGGTAGCCACAATCTGTTCATTGCGCTGCTCGCGCGATTCGGCCGGTAACAAATCTCCCGCAATCTGTTCCTTGACAAACTGGTCAACCGGTTTGTCCTTGTTAAAGGCATCAATCACGTAATCCCGGTACCTCCAGGCATCGGAGAACATCAAGCTTCGTCCGCCACCACTGGACTCGGCAAACCGGGCCACGTCGAGCCAGTGTCGTCCCCATCGCTCGCCATACCGGGGGGATGCCAACAGCTCGTCGACCCGCTGCTTGACCGTTGTGAACGCGTCGATCTCCTCGATCGTCGGCGGCAATCCGACCAGCGTCAAGTGAAGGCGACGCACCAAGGTTTCCCGGTCGGCTGGGTCGTTCATCTTAAGTCGGAATTTTCCTTCGTTATCCCGGTTCAGCCTTGTCTCGACAAGTTGGTCAATCACCCGTGGCAGTGGCGCAGCGGAATAAGGACCTTGTTCGTCCTGTCGTGGCTGAAACGCCCAATGCTTGCGAGCCGCCGCCATGTCAAACATTTCAGACGCAGCGACCAGGTCCGGCTGCCGGGGATCGGGCAAGCCGATCCGAATCCACTCGGCCAACACCTCAATCTCGCGTTCGGCCAATTGACCCGACGGGGGCATCTCGAAATCTTCGTAATGGACGGCCGACATCAACAGGCTGTTGTCCGGGTCTCCCGGAGTGGCTGCCGCTCCCGAGTCTCCTCCCTCGATGATCTCCTGGCGGGACGTCAATCGCAAGCCACCGCGCAGTTTGTCCTCTTTGGAACCGTGGCACTCCAGGCAATGTTCGACCAGAATCGGTCGCACCTTGTTCTCAAAGAAATCGAGTTGCACAGCACTGAACGCTTCCCGTTCTTGTGCCTGAACCGCAGCAACTTGGGATAGTGTCAGCACCCCTATTAAAGAGACCAGAACCACTGATGGCATTCTGGTTTGGAACACTGAATTCTCCTTCAAATCAGGCTGTGGGATGACTGATTTTTTCTCTCAGATCGGGAATAATTTCGCGCGGAATAAAGCGAGCCAACTGCTCATCATCGGCCAAAGGAGCAATTTGCTTGATCAGAGAACTTGATACATGGGCATACTTACTGTCGGCCATCAAAAACACGGTTTCCAGATGGTCGTTCAACTGGCGATTAGCCATGGTCATTGTGATTTCCGCGGCCACATCTGTCAAAGGTCGCACACCACGAATCATCACATTGGCACCGCAATCGGTAACAAAATTGACCGCCAGGCCCTCGAAAGACCTTACCTCGATGTTACCCAAATCACGAGTACAGCGCTGAACCAGCTCGATGCGCTCCGCCGCAGAAAACAGCTCTTGTTTCTCCGTATTGACACCGATCCCGACAATCAACTTCTCGACTAAACGGCTACTCCGCTGGATCACATCCAGATGGCCAAGTGTGATTGGATCAAATGAACCGGTATAAACCGCAATCTTCATGGGTATGGATGACCCCAATTCAGTCCAGAGATTTAAGGGCCTCGATCAAACGATCAATATCATTACCGTTATTATAACAATGCACGGCCGCTCTCAACTTTCCGCCACGGCAGCTGACGATGACACCTTGCTCCGTCAGTTTCAGACGATCATCCGCCGTGGTTTTCTGATGGTAGTCAAAAGAAACGATACCCGACTTCGATTCGTCACTACGATCACTATGAACAACCGCCCCGTTTTCATTGAGTGCGATGCAAAGCTCGTCGGAAACTTTTACAACCTGTTCTGCAATCGGCGAATGATCGGCCGTTAAGCCAAAGTCCGCCAAGAGCTGAAGGCTTGCTCCCAAGCCAATGAAACCGGCCATATTTTGCGTGCCACCCTCGTATCGAGAAGCGGATTCGCGAATCTGCAAGTCAATCTTTCCGAAATCATTTCCCTGTTTGACACTGTTCCAGCCAACATTCATCGGCCTCAATAAATCCAGCAATTCGTGTCGAATGTAAAAGACGCCGGCACCCTCGGGACCCAACAACCATTTATGACCATCCGCTGCCAGGAAATCGATTCCGGCAGCTTGAACGTCCAGGGGGAAAACACCCAAGGCCTGTATGGCATCCAGAAAAAACAGGGCTCCACAATCATGGGCCACTTTCCCAATTTCCATAGGGTCCAACCGATAGCCTGACGCATACCCTACCCAACTGGCGCTAACCACTCGAGTTCGTTGATCACATGCGTCTGCCATTCGTACCGGACAAACCCGATCCCCATCCAGGGGAACCAACCGAAGTTCCACGCCGAGCGATTCAAGCTGCATCCAGGGATATAGATTGGAGGGAAATTCATGTTCCGGAAGGACGACGTTGTCACCGGCTTGCCAAGGCAATCCGCCGGCAACCAGGTTAATTCCAAAGGTCGTATTAGGAACCAGCGCGATTTCCTGCGGCTTGGCATTAATGACCTGGGCCGTTAAATCGCGAAGATCTTCGTGCTGCTGATGCCAAATTGGCCAACAGGCATCGCCTTCGATCGCTGCCTGCTCGGCCCAGGCGGTGATTTTTTCCCGTGCAATTTGTGGAATTGGGGCGACAGCCGCATGGTCGAAATAGGCCCATTTCCGTGAAACGGGCATTTCATCGCGAAATGCGCTCCAGTCAATTTGGCCGCTGGCCCGTTTAGTTTTTGTATCTAAAACCATAGGTATTAATAAGAAATTAGATTTTAATACTGCAAAGCCGAGTATAAAACACGGCCGTTTTATGCTAATTTTTGTACCGGATAATCGGAACAATTAATCATAACCATGCTTTCCAAGCTGCATAATGAGCTTTTCAGAAGGTTGACGAATATTCTTGGACGTGACAGGCTGAAACTGCCAATTATAGTATCTGAATGGTTATCCATCCCATCCAGCGCAATTGACCTAAGTTATATTGGGCCAATGCTTGGTAAGGTGTTGATTTTACGAAAACTGTTATCTCAGAGCGGTTTAAATCGTTCTGAGTTGTAGCGCGGATCAAAGTTGAGGAAATCTGCCAGTGCAGAAGGCTCTTTGTATCGCAGCATTAGCAATCGCTGTTATTGTATTTGCTTTGTTTCTGGCGGATCTGATTTTGGGTCTTGCTGGAATGTTCGAAATTGCACCTTTCAAGTACGCAAATTCGACGATCGATATTGTTTTTGTCGTCTGCTCCTTGATGCTGGCTGTCTTAAGCTGGTTTACGTTCAAAGAGCAAGTTTAGAGTCGGGACTACCAAGATCCGTTTGGCTCATTCTCTCCCACTCGGGCGAGCCCCCCCACATTAGCCGGTTGAAGATCGGTTTTAACGATTGGGTAGATCGGGCTGATCACCCACCCACCGACTCATCGCTTTGACCAAACCGTCAAAATCATATTGTCGCGATTCCACTACGGGGCGGTAACCCAAATCCGTTAATGCGTCACTGGTGGTTGGACTAATGCTTACCAGCCGTGTCATGTTCAGCGAGTCGCCAAACAACTTGACCAATGCTCGGGCGATGGCCGAACTGGTAACAGTAACCCAGTCAATTTGACCATCGTTCATCCGTTGGACTATCAAGGGATCAGCTACCTCGACGTCGGCAGAGCGGTAAGCGATCACCTGTTCAAACGGGATACCGTTGGACAACAGTTGTTCAGGCAGGACGCTGCTGCCACGGTTGCCTCGAAAAATCAGAAACGGTGAATGATGCCGATTCTCAAACAGTAATTCCGCCATTGCCAGGCTGTTGGATTGTTTGGGCACCAAGCTGGTTTTACCCGTCAAACATTCCCATTCCGCTTGGGTACCACTGCCGATGGAAAAGAACTGCCCTGGAGACTCGCTCCATCCCGAATTTCCAAGCGATTTTGCCCTATTCAGAACGGCTTGAACTCCATGGTGACTCAGGAAAACACAGCCATTGTAATTGTCTATTGAGTCAAGAGCTCGATCCACGTCATCCCAACCGGAGGGAGGCAAAATCTGGATCACGGGACTGTATACCACCGCCGCACCCGTGGGGGCCAGGCACAGCCCCAACCGGTCTCCCGAGGGCTGGGCCGGTCGCGTAATCAATACAGTTTGACCCTCAAGCGGTCGTTCAACGTTCAAAATGGCTCTTTTCACACTGATTTAGGGAAAATTTAACGCTAGACAAAATTGATCCCAATCGCCATATTATGAGATTCCTGAAACGGCAAATCGCTCGCGACCAGGTCTCCCATTTGCAACCAATCACATTGATATACCCGATCGATTAAATCATGCCAAACTCCAAAGGTGCCGAAAAGCGACTTCGGCAAAATAAAGTACGCCAAGCCCACAATAAATCTATCAAGTCACGCGTCAAAACCCAGATCAAGAAAGTTCTGGCAGCGGTCGACTCCGGTGAGGTTGAGCAGGCAGAAACAGAATACGTGGATGCAGCGCGAAAACTGGACCAGGCGGGTGCCAAGAAAATCATGCATCCCAATACGGCTGCCCGAAAAAAATCGCGTTTGCAGAACGCGATCAAGAAAGCTAAAGCTGCCTCTTAAGACGCTCGTCGTTCTTGGCCAACGGCAAGCATCAAGATTCTTCACTCCGCTGCTCAGCGGAGTTGAGCTCCGGTTTTTTTAATGCCCTTCTTCTGGCCAACCAGCTAATCGAAAAAGCCAGCACCCCACTGAGGGTCGTGGCAATCAGAACATCAGCTGCCAGAGCCAACCATCGGATGCCGTAACTTCGATAGCCGCGCGGCAGCGGCCCCCACTGGTAGGCAAAGGGCCAACCGAACGACCGTATACTTACCATTGCGTCTTGCGTGGCAAAATAAAACGTCCAACCCGTGTCGGCTAAATAGTCTGTTTACATGGGCAACGCATCATCCGTTTGACTGGCAGACAGCGCCAACCAATTGGCTGAAAAAAGAGCTGTGGGCAATACAAGAAGTGTGATCAGACTTACTTGAAATCTGCTTCTGGGCATAACCGTTACCGTGTGTTTTTATGACAACTTGTTTTTTTGTTACGCGTCACTCAAAAAAATCAAATCTAAAAGGAGCCCAACGAAATACGCAAGGGAGAACTCCTGGGACTCGGATTCACCGGCGGAGTGCCGAAGAGTGACCGTTATTACCGCCGTTTGGAACGGGTCTTCAGCTTCCTGCGCTTGCGGGGCGCCTGGGTACCGCGGCTGGCAGCTCGGCCGGCAGCTTTTTTCTTGACGGATGTTTTGGTCGCTTTTTTCTTGACGCCACGCCGAGCACTCGGCTTTGTCCCGACTTTGGCAGCGCTTTTTTTGCCTGACTTCTTTCGACCTGGATCCCGCGAACCGGATTGAGTTCGCTTGGCACCCTTGCCGCCCTTGCCGCCCTTGCCAGATTGGGTGACTTTTTTTGCAACCGTCTTTTTGCCAACCGTTTTACGCCGACGGGTCGTACCGGCTGCCGCCTTGCGGAGCGATTCCAGTTCTTCGGCCGTCAAACGACGATGGGCACCAAGCGGCAGCTCACCCAGAAACAAAGGGCCTATGGCCACCCGGCACAAGCGAACCACCTTATGCTCTAAACGAGCGAGCAAGCGGCGTATCTCCCGGTTACGGCCCTCGTCGAGGACGATCTCCAGCCAGCATCCGTCCTGGGTCTTCTTCAGGCTGCGAACATTGGCGACCTGGACCTTTGCCTCGGCCAGGTAAACGCCTTTTTTCATCTGGCTTAAAATGTCACGACTGGGAACACCTTTGACCAAGACGTGGTAGGTTTTGGATACACCATACCGCGGATGGGTCAGCAGGTTGGCCAGGTCACCATCGTTGGTAACCAGAATCATTCCCTCGCTGGATTTATCGAGCCGTCCTACATTGTAAACCCGCATATCGGTGTTGATCAGGTCGACAACTCGCAGCCTGCCAGACGGATCACTAACCGTTGAAAGAACGCCAGGCGGCTTGTTCAACATGAAATATTGGAGTCTCGTCTCTTGCAGCCGCTCCCCGTCCACAAACACAACCTGTTTGGCCGCATCCACTTTGACGCCCAGTCGATTGGCCACCTTGCCGTCAACTTCGACCCGCCCGGATTCGATTAGTTTTTCACATTCACGCCGACTGCCAAACCCGGCGGCCGCCATCACGCGCTGCAACCGCTGAGGTTCATTGAATCGGGAAATCGCATGCTTTTTCTTTTGCTTGGCCATCGAGTTGAAAATCGTCTCTGCTCTGGGAAGTTCATTGAGTTGAACAGTCTAGTCCATATAGCAGCAGATTGTAAGAAACGATGACTGCTGACGCCTGATTGGAAGCGTTACGTTATTGCGGTCCGCAATTCTCGGAGATGCGCGATTGAATATTGCGAAGAATGCGCTGCTCGAGAGAAAAATCACGGCCTAATGGGATCCAACCCTCGGTTTCCACAATGTCAATCTCGTTGCGATCAATATCCAGGCTGTTATCATGCCGCAATTGCCGTCCGCTGAACGTCGAATATTGTGGAAACTGTTTATCTTCGAGTTCCTTATAGACCTTTACATCGACCAAGTAGCTATTGCCAGTCGGGATGACACGAACCTTGGCAAACCGACGAACGGTTTGCAAGGTTGAATGAAGTCGTTCAAAACCGCGAGTCGAATCCTTGCGCCAAGGCTCAAAGATCGTACCGCCAATTTGAGGATGGGTTTCGATCCAGCCTTCGGTCATCACATTGTCGACAATTCGTATCTGTTCTTCTTTATAGATTCGAAAATAGTCATCCAGCTCATCGGAAACCTGATCCATCACCAGCGTCCGGTCATAAGCCGGCACGGTCAAAGGATTAGGAACTTCTACTTGCGGTGATCCGGAATAGGAGGTCGTGGAGAACATTCGGCAGCCGCAAACCGATCCTGTCACCAGCGCAAGCAGGATTAGAATCAGCAGTTGATAATGGGCACTCGACCGGCGCATACTCGATTCCAGAATTTGGGTGGAGTAGTGTCGAAGAATTACCAGCATGCAGCAAGGTCAAGTCTCAAACATTCAAGCACAATGCTAGCTGTCTGCGATACAAACGATCGATGGCTCAAATGTTGAGGGCGGTTCAAAACCAAGAAATTCCAAAATGGTCGCGGCGAGGGAACTGATCCCCAGCTCACGCTGCTCTGACAGTTGGAAGTTGGCTGTCTGTCCCGCCGTATAAATGTAACACGGGACAGGATTCAAGGTGTGACTGGTCTTGATGCAGAAATCCCCTTTCTCGTCCCGCTTCGGATTTCCCGATTCGTCGAGAAAGTACATTTCATCGGCATTTCCGTGGTCGGCCGTTACGATCAGGATACCACCCGTCTTCTGGACAGCTTCAATCAGACGACCCAAGCACAAATCAACGACTTCCACGGAGATTTCGACTGCCAAAACATCCCCCGTATGACCGACCATATCTCCGTTGGGAAAATTAGTGCGAATAAAATCGTGTCGATGGTTCACCAGAGAGTCCAAAATCACATCCGTGATCTCGGCCGCTTTCATCCAGGGTCGTTGGTTAAAGGGAACGTGGTCCGATTTGATTTCAACGTAGTCTTCCAGTTCTTCAGAAAACTTGCCGCTTCGATTGCCGTTAAAAAAATAGGTGACGTGTCCATATTTTTGTGTTTCGCTGACGGCCAGTTGTCGCACACCGGAAGCGACAAGAAACTCCGCCAATGTTTCCTCAATGGCAGGAGGCGTCACCAGGAAATGTTTCGGTATCTTTTGGTCAGAGTCGTATTCCATGATTCCCGCGAACCGAACCTTGGGAATGACACCCCGGTCAAAGGTGTCAAGATCGGGATCGTCAAATGCGCGCGCCATTTCGATGGCGCGATCGCCGCGGTAATTGAATAACACAACGCTGTCCCCATCGACAATGGGCCCCACCGGCTTGCCGTCTTCAACGATTACGAATTCTTTCAGATCCTGATCGACGGCTTCCGGATCATCGGCTCGCAATGCTTCCAGCGCTTGTTGGGCAGATGAAAATGGCCTGCCTATCCCTTTGACATGCACGTCCCAGCCCCGTTTGACCATCGGCCAATCAGCGCCGTAGCGGTCCATCGTGATGTACAACCGCCCCCCTCCAGACGCAATCCTGTAGTCGAACCCAGGCGAGCCGTTAATGGTTGCCAGGTGTTCTTCAAGTCGCGCAATGTAAACCTCAGCCGATTGAGGAGGCACATCTCGACCGTCAAGTAGAATATGAACTCGAACTTTCCTGACCCCGTCAGACTGGGCACGACTGAGCATGGCCAGCAAGATATCGATGTGGGAATGCACATTGCCATCGGACAACAGCCCAATGAAATGAAAGGTCCCCGACGTCTGGATGACTCCCTCGACCAGCTGCTTCCAAACATCGCCTTCGAACATCACACCAGAGCGAACTGCATTTTGAACAAGCAAGGCACCCTGGTCAAAAACACGCCCCGATCCAATGGCATTATGGCCCACCTCGCTGTTGCCCATATCCGCATTGGAAGGCATTCCGACCGCACGACCGTGGGCCTGTAACTGCGTGTAGACCGAATTCTCGGCCAACCAATCAAGGTTGGGTGTATACGCTTTGGCCACCATATCGCCAGCGTCACCTCCGCCAATCCCAACACCATCCATGATTGCCAAAATGACGGGACCACGGGAACCACTAAAATTCGAATGTCGCTTGAGCTGATTCATGACTATCCACAGGAATTATTTCACATTTCATTGATTTCAGGACAAGCTACCAACTCCCGTCCCATTACGAAACCGCTGTGCCACGTTGTCAGCAGCCATTAATTGACAACAATAGTAGACTCCGGTCCGGCCGACCATGGTACAAGTTCCCTGGAAAATCAGATGTCGCAGTCAAAATTGATCTCGTTTGACCCCCGGGGCGTTTTTTTTGAACCTCATGGCATCAAGGCCCCACAGTTCGACGACATGGCAACTGAATTGACCAATGTCCGCGCGGCGATGTTGAACGAGGATTTACAGCAATTTGAATCGGGTCAGATTCCGGACGAACGGCAACCGCTGGACGCAGGTTTCATGGAGTTGCCGGAACGCATGCTGGAAGCATACCGGACCGATCGCCAGTCGAGCGAATTGGGAAGAATTCTGGAAACGGCGCAGCGAATCCAACAATCTGTTGATCGCGTGGTTGTTTTGGGAATCGGTGGATCGTACATGGGCGCAAGAGCCTTGATGGAATCTTGTTGCCAGCCCTACTACAACGAATACAGCCGGGCCGAACGGGGCGGACGGCCAAAAATATATTACGAGGGCAACAACGTTGATAATGATTGGTCACAGGGCCTGCTGAATTTGCTGCGATCCCAGAATGATGACATGCCCTGGTCAATCGTCGTGATCAGCAAGAGCGGAGGAACGTTGGAGACGGCAGCCGCTTTTCGCCAGTTCCTGCATGCGTTGCAATCCGAGGTCGGCACGGAACGTTTACCGGAACTGGTGGTTCCCGTGACGGGTAAAGCGGGCAAGCTTGCCGAACTTGCTGATGCGATCGGGTGTCAAAGCCGGTTTGCCGTTCCGGATGGAGTCGGCGGTCGATTCTCGGTTTTCTCCCCGGTAGGACTTGTCCCCGCGGCCCTGATGGGTATCGACATTATTGCATTACTCGAAGGTGCCGCTGCCATGAACGATCATTTCCGGCAAGCTGAATTTGGTAAAAACGTGGTCCTGGATTTTGTCGCTGTCAATCATCTGCTGGAACGCGAACAAGGGTGTCACACCCGGATTCTGTCTGCCTGGACCAAGTCACTGGAGTCGTTGGGTTTCTGGTATGACCAGTTGCTGGCCGAGAGTTTGGGAAAACAGGAACAGGGAGCGCTACCCCTGACCACGGTCAATACCCGGGACCTGCATTCCCGGGCACAACAGCACCAGGAGGGTCGCCGTGACAAAGTGGTCAACAACCTGGTTCTCTACAGCTGGCGGTATTATCCACTTCCGGTGGGACACAGCGTCTGGAACCAGGATGGCCTGAACGACCTGTCCGACCGAACCCTTCCCGAAATAATGGATGCAGCGTTTCGGGGCACCAACCTGGCTTATCGCGAAGACCAGCGGCCAACGACCACCCTCCGCTTACCCGGCTGCAATGAATCGAGTATGGGACAATTGATGCAGATGCTGATGCTCACCACCGTGGTAGAAGGCAGGTTGATGAACATTAACCCTTACGGTCAACCCGGTGTAGAAAAATACAAGAACAACATGAACCGCCTGTTGCGAGAATCGTCTCGTCCTTGAATGGCTGTTGCTAAGGAGTGAAAGATGACAATTGAAATGAAATGGCTGGGACACGCGACCTGGCTAATCGAAACGGAAGGACACCGGATTTTGCTCGATCCATTCCTGAATGACTCTCCCACCTCGCCGGTCAAAGCAGATGAAGTGGACGCGGATGTGATCCTTGTTTCTCACGGTCATTTTGATCATGTATCCGACGTGGCATCGATTGCCAGTCGGAACGACTCCCAGGTGATTGCCAACTGGGAAATCGCCGAGTGGTTCGCCAAGAATCACAGCCTGGAAAATACGGTAGGCATGAACATTGGCGGCAATTTCCAGTCTGAATTCTTCAAATTAAAGATGACACACGCCATTCACAGTTCTCAACTGCCGGACGGTTCCTATGGTGGCAATCCGGGTGGATTTCTACTCACCCTGGCAAACAAGAATATCTACTTTGCCTGTGACACCAGCCTGTTTTCGGATATGCAATTGATTGGAAAATCTGGAGTGGATATCGCTGTCCTACCGATCGGCGACCTGTTTACAATGGGTCCGGAAGACAGTATTGAAGCGATCAAGCTGATTGCACCAAAACAGGTTTTGCCAAGTCACTATGGGACCTGGCCACCCATTGAGCAAGACGCAGAAGCATGGGCCAACAAGGTGCGCGACCAAACAGACGCAGAGCCTGTCGTATTGACACCTGGTGAGAGTCACACGTTTTGATCAGTCATTTGAGGGGCACAAGCCGACGGGATATAAAATGAAGCATTACTTTTTAAAGCCGGCCTTGATCGGTCTTCTGGTTTTTTCGATGTTTTCGTTATCGCAACTATGCGCTCAGGAAACATCACTTACGTGGAAATTGGCGACCAACGACAAGTTCTCCTTGGTAATGCAACAACAGGCCCAAATTGTCAGCCAAGTCGACCAACGCAGTCGAACCAGTTCCAACGATATGCAAATGTGGATCGATTGGGAGGTCGTTGACGTCGGCCCAAACGGGACTTCCACGATCAAGCAAACCATTAAACGTATTACGCTGGCAACCAAGACCCCCAACGAAAGCGGAGAACAGGTTACCAACGTGGATACCGACGCGCAGGACAACGCCAGCGGCCTGGCGGCACGCTTGGCTCAGATGATCGCGCCGCTGATTGGCGGAACCATTACGATCAAGATGACAGAGCGGGGGGCCATTGAATCCGTCGTGATCCCCGAATCCACCATGGAGTCCCTCCGCCAGGCACCCGAATCGATGCGACTAAGGCAATTGTTTACGAAGAAAGGTCTCGGCGAGATGTTTGGCCAAGCTGCATTGGAAACGCCCGACAAGCCGGTCGCCCAAGGGGATACCTGGAAGTCCAGCCGTGAGATCACCAGTGAAATGGGTACCTTTGATCAAGTCCAGGAATTCACATTCCAGGGACAACCGGCCGATTCCAACATGCAGATCATTACGCTCAAAACCGAACTCCGCGAAAAATCGCCTTCCCAAACGGGTGCAAGACTGGATAAATTCGAGGGGACAGGGACATTTGAATACGACCCGGCAGAGGGCGTTTTCAGCGAAAGTCAAATAGACAATCAAATGGTAACGACCAAACCATATAGTGACATGGTGATCGAAACCAACGTTACCAGCAGTATCAAGTTAAGCGTCAAACGGCAGTAATCCTTTCTACTTTAGAATCATTAACGTTGTGAAATCTGATTCATCTCTCGAATTTGTTACGGTCGCCCGTGTTGGTGAAATTGCGGAAGGTCAAGCCAAGGCTTTTGAAGTTGGCGATCAAGTCGTTGCGGTTTTTCTGCACGGGGAAAAATACTATGCAATCGACGATATGTGTCCTCACATGGGAGCGTCCTTGGCAACCGGTCATTTTGACGTAGAA
>JABACA010000112.1 GCA_014237975.1 Mariniblastus sp.
CGCGACCGTCGCCGCAGCCTGTTTCTTCGTAACCGGAGTTACGGCAGCGGTTACGGAAACTAACTCCATCCAATCCGTCTCGTCGGCACCTGAGATCATCGACGGTGAACATGTCGCTACGAACACCGCGGACGGTGAAAATAAAGCCAGAAAAGTAATGGAAGCGCAACGAAAGGCCTACCAGCGAGCTGGCTGCGTGGTCACTACTGGAATACTCTCATACAGCAAGTCGAAACGACGATGGGTATGGACTTTTGAGGTCTTTTGCTAATTGGCGGCAAGACATATCAAGAAACCATGGGGGTAGGTGGCACGGATTTCCGACGTCACCTGCCCCATCGGTCGCGTTTCAATCGTGACAAATAAAAGGACAAATAAAAGGTGTCACAGACAAATAAAAGGTGTCCCTCATGATTCGAAACATTTTTTTATTTTTCTACAAGGCCTCACATTTTCCGGCGAATAAAAGGTTAACGGAGAGTGAATTCTCCGAGAGTAATTTTTTTAGTCAGTTTGAATTAAGGACAGATGAATATGCAATTACTATTTTTAGCGACAACCTGTTTCGCATTGATGCTTACAGGTGTTCACGCAAACGGTCCCGTGGAAAACGGGGTGACTACTTCAGCGCATGATTCGTGCCTCATGATCACGGACGAAAATCCTCTGGGTTACACCACAGCGCACATCGATATTGAAGGGGGAGAAGAAGCGTGGTTCACAAAGCTCCTAAATCTAAATCCTAGAGCCCGTGGGTACTGGCTAGGCGGGAAATATGTTGTTTCAAACCCCGCCGATGTCGCGTTGGTCCTTCCCAAGGGACCCGTCCCAAAAGGAGTGACACTTTCGAACCCGACGCCTCGCTCCCACGCGACCGTCGCCGCAGCCTGTTTCTTCGTAACCGGAGTTACGGCAGCGGTTACGCGTCTTCCAAGTCCGAGCACATGGGCGTGAATGGCAGGAAGCCGAGGACCAGTTCGGGAACCGATATGTCATCACGGGTGTAGTCGGAAGCGGCGTCGTCGGTGACGGTATCGTCGATTTTGCCGATGGCAGAGGGGGTCGTTACGTCAGCTGGTGGGGGCTTATTCCAGGAGATGATTAACCCATACGGACCAGGTTTTCACAGGCTTCGCATCAACTCCAACGGAACGGGCATCGAGAAAGGTGAGCTCCGGCTCCAGTGAGGCTGGCTTGAACAAAACGATTTGCCCCACTTGGCTTAACTGCTTAGTGGGGCGTTTTTGTTATAGGCTTTGAAAAGACAGCGTTCCTAAAAGAGGCGGCATAATGCGTTGTTTGCCATATGCGTCAAAATAGCAGCTTAACAAGCAGAAGCGATTAACGCAGAAGCGGTTAACCCTAAATCAGAATGACCGGGGGCGACAACGACGCCTCGCTAGGCACCAACGCGAAGATCGCCAAAGAAGACGACCTGACGTTGGCTCTAAGACCGACTTCCCGGTCTTATGAGCGGGACCAGATTCTAGAGCTACTCGACCTGACAAAGAAAAGGCCGGATCCGAAACGCTATAGATACGATGGGCAACTCTACCTTGCAATTGGCCGGACTCCGAATGCAACCCGATGCAGCGAAGTTCAATCAGGTGATACGTTGCTTGCTATAGATTTTGCTATGGAATCTGGCAGTCGAATTACGGTCGATTCTGAAACTTGCACGCACGGCCGTCGACCAAACCGGTTCAGATCCAATAGAATTCCAACACGGGGAAACGGTCAGGCCCGAAAGGGTAATATTATTTGAGTTCCTCCGTTTCGTCCGTCTGGGCGGTGGCAAGGGTTGAGATCAGCTTACTACCGGCAATCGCAGCGTTGGAAAATAGTTCGTAATACATTTTCGGGCACCCCCGTATTTGAGTTTCCTGTCGTGCATTCGCCCCTTCAGGTTCCAGGTAACAGGAAACGTCATTCAGCTCCGGTGTCGTTTTGTCATGAAGCATTACACGGACATGATACGTCGCTCCCGATTCGCACCAGAAGATAGAACCCGACAACCGCTGAAACTCGTTGTCCACGCGCGACAAACGGAAGCCGCGACGCAGTTGATCCTTGGCGGGGCCGTACTCAAGTGATGCCCAGGCGTCCTTTTGCGCGTCGCCGACGGCTAGGGTCACGTTGACACCGATCGTGTTGTAGTTCGGAAACAGCTCGAGTGTGGTAGTGCTTGGCGAATCGCCGAAGCACAGTGAAGCGAATCCTACTGAAACAAGCAGGCCGGCAATGTGTCGAAGATTGGATTTCATGGTGTGTTTCAGAATTTGATTGGATTGCGTATCCGCCCCCCGCAGCTTTGGCGCGGCTTGGCGCTTTGCCTTATTATATACCTAGGCGGTAGCAATAAGTTTCACGCAAACTTGCATAGTTCGAGAATGCCTCTGTGCTGGCGTCGAACAACAATTCCCAGGGCAGTTGCGGTTCGCCGACATTGGCAAACGATAGGGCGAACTGTATCGGCGTCGGGTGGGCCGCGATCTCGGCTGAGATATTCACCACCGAGTCAAGCAAAACAGCTTGTCTCCTTGATTCTGAGCGTCCGCTGCCTCTTTAAAACAACGAGTCGCGACGGACGCGGCTCATTGTTTGTGATCATCCACCATTTGGGTTTCGATCAGCGAAAGCGATTTCAGCAGCGAAGCGGATAACACGTTCTTCTTGTCAATTCGTCCCATCAACTCAGTGACATGCCAAGATTCTGACGCGAGCTAAAAAACGACCGTTTTATGAAGCGGCACTTCAAGACACAGAAAACGTGTCATATGCAATTTCTGGCACTCACCTCTCCATTTGGCATTTGCGTTCGGACGAGGAAGCCAATGCACATCAAGCGTTGTCATTGACGCCTGTATCATAAAAGCTGTGTTTGTGCCTGGTCGAAACGTTTCTTGTCGCATCCAGGCCAGTCAACCTTGAGAAAGGAAGCTTGTGACGACCGTCAATAATGAACCGTTGGATATAGATTCTATTTTGAATTGGGCTGCTTGTCGGAACGAATTAATTCGTTGTCACCGGTGACCGGTTTGCCGTCGATCAAGCACACTCGATCTAATGGGTTGCCGGTAGATATTTTGTTTGAAGCAACAATGGCATTCGATACAGGTTTCTGGATCACAAAAGCGGCACCATGAAATTGAGAGACAGTATTGTCGTTGGCAGAAACGTGACCTTCGGTCGAATGCAACGCGTGTCTCCAGCCAGCGATCTGATTACCTTTCATCGAGACTCGAGATCCTTTGAGAGCCCATATTGCAAAGTTCGGTGGGCCGACTCGCCGAAGGGATGTTCCTTCGAATCTGTTGTTCACCGCATTCACGGTTCCCGCAACACGAATCCCAGCGACCCCGCCACATCGAATGACATTATCCTTGAAAGTCGCCTCAGAACCGGCAGACACCATGACGATGGGCGGCAAACCACCCTTGCGGGAAAGTTCATTATCGATCAATTCAACTTTCCAACCTGGATTAATGCCAACAGCAACTTTGGCATTGTCCACAATTCGATTCTTTTCCACTCGCGACTTGCCGTTTTTCCCGCTGGCAAAACCAATGCCTGATGTTTTGTTGTGGTGAAGAAAGTTTCCAATAAGCACAGTTTGAGTGCCGCTCATCTGACCTATACCGGCTTTTTCATTTTCGTAACACTCGTTTTCAACAATCCTCGGCGTCGCTCCAGTTCGAGCTCCGATTCCAGCTGATTTGTTTCGGTAACAGCGGTTTTTACGAATGGTTGGAGAGGCGTTTTCTCTCGCCCCAATGCCAGCCATGTCGTTTTCATAGCAGTCGTTGTTTTCGATCAATGGTTTAGTGTCGTTGCCCGTTCTTACTCCGATTCCCGCGCGCCGGTTTCGGTAACATTTGTTTCCTCGGACCTCGGGTGAAGCCCCCTCGCTGATGCCGATTCCCGCCCTGACATTTCCGTAACAGATGTTTCCCAGCACTTTTGGACTGGCCGCGTCATGACCAATTCCGGCATAGAAATTCTCGAAACAAACGTTGTTGCGAATGGTAGCCTTGGCACCCTTCATTGATCCAATTCCACCGCCCATATTTCGATAACAAACATTCTTTTCCACAAGTGGCTCACATTTTTTGTTCTTAACTCCGAGAATTGCGATCCCTGAATAACCAACGTGGTGAACAATGTTATTGCGGATCGTGCAGGTCACTCCCATAGAAGATATTCCTGCCACGCCGGGTTGGCCAATATGTTCGTAGGACTGCTGTTCACCTTGTGTAGCAAAGTGATGTTTCCAAGATTTATCGTCGTAGACTCCGACGTTGCGAACAGTAAAGCCGTCAAGCGTCGCGCCCTCGGCCATCTCAACGCCCGCTCCTGACCCATTCTCTTTGCCGCCATCAATGATAGTCAGCTCGGCTCTTTTGAGACCTAACTTACCTTTCGCGTCGGTCCCGGAACTTCGGACAACAACACCATTTTTCAGTACTATCCGCTCCGAGTATGTCCCAGCGTTCACCAGAACCATATCACCGAAACTGGCTGCATCAATTCCTTCCTGAATCGTATTGTAGTCAGCGGGAACACAAATTTCTTCTGCGCAAATAGCTCCGCACAACAACGTTGGTAGCAAAAAAAGAAGCCGTAGCAGTATCTTGGCAGGTGTTGAAATCAACATGGCAAAATCACTCGTGCTCGATCATTTGATTGGATAACAATGAACTTTTTATTATACGCGATTCGAACTTCGTTGCCCAAACTAATGAACTTGGCCATTATGTTAAGTGGGACGCGTTCCCGTGGTGTCAAAAAAGTCAATCAAACACAATCTAAAGCTGAGAAATGGGTCGAAACAGGTTTGAAATTTAGGCCGAAATGTCTGCAATTGACAACGAATTTGGATTGGGCGCGGCAGTGACCGGGCCAAGTGGTATGGATTGAAAAAGGAGAAAGCCAGGCTCGCGCTGGTCGGTCTCGGCATGGCGGTTCGGCGACGACGATAGGCGTGGCCAAACCCTCCGTTTCCTCCAGGAATGGTCTAACGACAACTGATTTGTCTCGGTTAACGATTTGCCAAGTTTCGGCCGCTGTAAACCGATCTGTTCTTGCAAATCGGGAATTTCTCTTTAAAAAGGCGAATGTCGGGACGAATCCGGTTTCAGTGGTTTGAGGTCGGCGGACCGTGTCCGGACCGTGTCTATTCCGCTTACGACGGGATGTTGATACTTGCATCGAAAAAGTCGTGGATGCGAGAATGGACAAACCTCAAGCCAGCTGTAGGGCAGAAAATGAAGCTCGCCTTTGTTTATGTATTGATCAACTTAATCCTGGTAACGGGTTTCGGCCAAAACGATTTTGTCGTCAACCAGGTGTCTGTCGACTCCGTGCATGCCGTTTGCGGTATAGAAAGCGACCAAGCGGGTGCCGTTCAGCCGGTTTTTGGTGAGGACCCTTTTCCTGAGGCGACACCTGAGAGCCAGGGAATCCCCGGCGGTGCGATTGCCCGCCTCGTCGAGCTAGTCAGCGGATTCGTCGAGGCGGAGGAGATCGTCGGCGCGGAATTGTTGATCATCAAGAATCGTCGCGCGATTCTGCACGAGGTGTTTGGTCAGAACGATCCGACCCGTGACGAAGGCCTGCAAAAGAACACGATCTTCAGCATCCGTTCAATGACTAAACCGCTGACCGGCGCCGCGGCGCAGATGTTGATCGACGAGCAGGTTCTGAAACTGTCCGACCCGGTCGCCAAGTACCTTCCCTCGTTCGATACCGACGCGTCTCGAGGCATCACGGTGGAACACCTGCTGACCCATCGGAGCGGACTTCCGATGCGTTCCGCCGGGACGCTCTGGTCGAATTACGGTAGCTATAGCAATGTCCGGCAACTAGCCGATTACTGGGGGGAATACGGCCCCCGGCTGTTTACCCCGGGAACGCAGTACCATTACGCGGATGCCAACGTCGACACGCTGGCTGCCCTGATCGAGGAAGCGACGGACGAGCCGACCGAAGCCTTGATCGAGCGGCGCCTGCTCGGTCCGCTCAAGATGCGTGACACGATCCCGCTGCTCCGCGACGGCGATTCGCGAGTCGAGCGGGTGGCGGCCAAGCATGCCGGAGGCCGTGGTCGCTGGAAACCGTTTTGGCGTTGGCAGGGGAAACCGTATTTCCCGTTCCCGATGTTTGCACAAGGTTGTTACTCAACGCCTGTCGATTACGCCCGCTTTCTGGCGATGATCTCCGATGGAGGTGTCGCCGACGGGGATCGCCTGTTGTCGGAGGCAGCGATCAAACGAATCCTGACACCCGCTTCCCAAACGACGATGCCGACCGGATTCGCCGGTCTCGGGTCTTCGTACGGTCAGCTGATGCATCTTTACGACAAAGATGGGGAGCTCGTCGCCTTGGGTCATAGTGGCTCGGACGGCACTTACGCCTGGGCTTGGCCGGGTGAGGACCTGATGGTGCTCTATTTTACCCAGTCGCGGGGCAGCGCCACGATGTTCCGGATGGAGGCGGTCATCGATAGCTTGCTGGCCCGCCCCGTCGAGCCCGCTGACGATTGAAGCAACACCAGGTTTCTTCAGGGGTTGTTTTCGGTGTCAATCTGTTTTCCGGCACGAGCGAAGCCAAATCCATAATTAAAAAAAACACACCCAAACGCGTTTAAAACAGAAAAGTCGCAATTTTCCCGGCGCAGCCGGACCGATGAATTACCCGACCGGGGCGGCTTTGGTGGTGGTGTCTTCCAGAGCTCTCTTTGATCGTTGCGACCAGGTGCAATCGTTGGGAGTCCATTTCCAGTCGAAGAGAGTTGGCAGGTGCCCTTCACGCGATGAGCCGTTTACAGGCCGTCGATATTATGTGTTTCCGAGGTTTTCAAGGCGACCAGTGGCATTATTTTGATAACGCTAGACTCAAAACAGCTCGAAAATGGCTCCGGACGGTGGTAAAACACGGACCTGTTTTTTGCCAATCAGACCATATGTCTTCCCGGCTTCCGATCAGCGTTAACGAAAAGGTCACAATCCGTATGGGCAAAAAAGACCTTGTGCAGTTGGCAGTCGGTTTCGTGGTGGTCGCACTGCTGGCGCTGATTGCCATCCTGTTCCCGGTTTACGGCGTCTATCAAAACCTGATGGCCGAGGGGATAACGTATGTCCGCCGGCCGATTTGGGATCCGCCGAACGTGTACGTCTGGCCAGTCGACCGGGCAGCCGGCGTTGCCGAACCGAGAGGGCCTGCCGCCGGGGTTGACCCGGCAGACGGTGCCGCGGGCCTGGCAGAAGTGATTCCGCCCAACATGAAGGCGACGCCCATCTTTATGGACCCGATGCGCGGCGCGCTGGTCGAGCGGAAGAACGTGTTCGGGACGTTGACTGCCTGCTTGGTGATCGCCTATCTCGTGTTTGCTGTCTGGAAATTGAGCTGGCGGGGCTGAGCGGTCAAGGTCGCGGGTCACCTGATTCACGCCCGCTGATCACAGTATGTCAGACATTTCACGCTACAGAAAAAAAATTTGCACCTTGAAATTGAAAGGTTTATATTCACGGGTCAGAAACGCGTTCAGATAGGGGGATGTCTGATGGTGGTGCGTCGCGTGGTTAGCAGGGCTTTTACCCTGGTCGAGTTATTGGTGGTGATCGCGATTATCGGGATCCTGGTCAGCCTGATCCTGCCGGCGGTGCAGAGTGTCCGCGAGGCGGCCCGCCGCACCCAGTGCCTGAACAACCTGCGACAGATGGGCCTGGCAACTCATAATTTCCATACGTCGCGGGAAGAGCTGCCACCCTCGCGGAATTACGACCATTACGTTAGCTGGGCGTTCCTGATACTCCCGTACATGGATGGTCTCAATCTTTTTGACAACTGGGATCCGCGAAAAAAATATTACTATCAGAACGAGATTGCCAGGACGACAATGATCCCGCAGTACATCTGTGTTTCCCGTCGTGGTAACAAGCGGGTCAGTACCGAGGGGGACGATATCATGTCGCCCTACGAAACGAGTGGGCACGTTCCAGGGGTCACCAGCGACTATGCCTGCTCGGCCGGAAATGGAATCGACCAGGCCTGGAACTGGATCCACTCCAACGGTGTGTTCGTAATGGGTATCGGTACGACTGTCCCCCCCATCCCAGTGGATGGCGATTTTGCACCGCCCAACGCGGAACTTATCTCCTGGCGCAGCCGGACTGCATTCCGATCGGTGACCGATGGGGCCAGCACCACGATCATGATTGGCGAAAAGAACGTGGTCAAAGGATACGAGGGGAAAGCCCAGGTCGACGGCGCGATCTATAACGGGGATCATCCGGGCAATTTCTCCCGCCCTGGCGGCCCGGGGTACCCGGTCGTCACGGAGTTGGATGAAGACGGGATGTGGAATTTCGGTAGTGCCCATCAACAAGTCTGTAATTTCGTGTTTACCGATGGCCACGTGGAATCGATTGGCAACCAGATCTCGACCGATATTTTGGGTCGCCTGACGGCGCGAAACGATGCGCAGGTCGTCACGCAATTCGATTATTGAAACGATTATCGGGGCAGGCGGGAGTAAATGGATGATGAAAACAGGAAACTTTGGCCGGTCGATCCTCCTGGTTTCTGTCGGGTTGTTGAGCTGGACAGGGTGTGGTTCCGATCAACCGACCTACCCGGTCACCGGCACGGTTCACTACACCGATGGAAAACCGTTGAAGGCGGGTACGATCGAGTTCGAGTCGATAACGACGAAGCCACCGGTCACCGCCCGGTCCCCGATAGGGCTGGACGGTTCCTTTACGCTGCGAACGTTCGCCAAAGCGGACGGGGCGCTGCCTGGCCGTCATCGGGTCGCCATCATCCCGAGTGATGGCATGAACGCGATTGGCAGCAAGGAGGAGCGACCCGGGATCATCCAGCGACCGGACTTGCACCCGAAGTACCGGCGACTGACGACGTCTGGCCTGGAAGAGGTGGTGGCCGAGACGGATAACCGGTTCGAATTCGTGGTCGAATACGCGGATCGATAGCCCGTTTGGCAGCGTTTTGACGAAAAAATGAAAATTCTGGCGGCCGTGGCCATCGTCTGGCGGTGATCTAGCAGTTCACTAAAACCATCCTTAGAAAGGAACATCATGTGCCGTGCCTTTTTTGCTTTGGCGTTCGCCCTCGTTGCAGTCGTAAATTCTGGCTGCGTTCTTGAACCGATAAATGGGGGGCAGATCCGAAATGAGACCACCCGGTTTTATGGATTTTTCCCTGAACCTGACTCCCAAATATTGGTGCAGGCCTTGAATCCCGATACGGTCGAATGGGAGACGATCGCTCGCACCCGTTCATCCAAAACGGGGGTCCGGACAGGTTTTACGCCCTTTCCAGGTTCGGATTCGTTTTACTATTGGGATGCGGGAGATGTCGTCGTTCCCGAGCATTTGTGGGATATCAACGAATTGAATTTGTGGTATCGAAAAAGGTGTGTCCTTCGTGCAGTCACGATTGGCGGACAGATTTTGCCGTCTTACAACGAGCGGCCTGACGTCTTTGCAGATCCGGTTCAGGAGTGGTTGGAGAAGGGTAACAAACAAGAGTTGGTGATCACCCTCTATGACTTGTTTGACTAATCTCCGAGCAGCCGTTAACGGCAGTTCGAAACCAGCGGAACGGTTCCGCTGGTTTTTTTTTCGGTTCCACGTTGAGCAGCAGGGGTCTGTTTCACTCTTCGGTTGGTCAATTTGTCTGAAGAGATGAATCTATCCGAGGTTTCGTTCATACCTGTCTGCCATTTTTATTAAAAAAAATGGCGGCTCTCAGACAGTCGTGACGGTGATCTGGTAGTTCACCACCCAGATTATTTGAAAGGAAGAAACATGGTTCGCAGTCTCATCGCTTTGTCGTTTGCCCTTGTTGCGGTCGCGAATTCTGGCTGCGTGCTGGAACCGCTTAATGAGGGGGAAATTAGAAACCATGTAACAAATGTTCGCGGATATTTCCCATATCCGAGTGAAGATATTTTTGTCGAGGCCTGGAATTGGGAAACCCAACAATGGGACATGATTGGCCATGCTCAGTCAGCGCCATGGTTTTTGGGGATTCGCACAGGTTTTGAGCCGTTTCCAGGATCTGATTCGTTTTACTATTGGGGTACAAAAGTGGTTGTTCCTACGAACTATTTTTGGATCGGCGATCAAATCATTTCCGGGCGTTGGGTCGATCCGGATGATCTGAGACGGCCGTATTGTGTCCTCCGCGCCATTCACAAACAGGGACAGGTTTTAGCGTCTTATGACGAGAAGCCTGACCTCGGTGCCGATCCGGTGCAGGAGTGGTTTCAACACGGGAGCCGAGACGCTTGGTTCGTCCTCTATGACTCAAATTAATACAGGTGTTGGGGGTAAAACCAGCGGAGAGTTTCCGCTGGTTTTTTTGTTTGGGCTCCGATTCGGTTGTCGGAGGCCTCCCGAATGAAGGCCGGAAAACGGGCCTTACATAAATAGAACCCGTTTGGTTTAAAAATGGCTGCCAAGGATGGGACAAGATGACCACCCGGTTTAACAACCACGATTTGGGGTTCAAGCCTGTCTCGGTTAAACTCGTAGTTCGGGTCATCGGGTATTCAGGACCATTATCGCCGCTGGTATCCGTTGGTTAGGTCTTTTTATCCAGTTTATTTGATCCCATGATCTGGACCACTCTTAAGCAGTATCGCGATGGAATCAGAATTTATTCTCGACGATCAAATTGACACGATCTGTGACCGGTTTGAAACGGCATGGAGATTAGGGGAAGATCCCGAAGTGATTGTATTTTGGGAGCCGTTAGCCGGGGACACCGACGACCGACTGTTCCAGGAACTGATCTGTCTCGATGTTGATTACCGGTCGAAAGCAGGAAAAATGTTTTCTGTTGATTTTTACCTGCAGAAGTTCCCGGAATATGAACAGAAGATTCGTCGCATCCTGGGAACAACGGGCAGGTCCGAGAGCCCAACGAAAACCGGACTTGACCCCTGGGATACCTGGACGGGCGATGACCACGAGGGGGAGCTTGCCACGCAGGTTCCGAAGGGCTTCGCTTTAAAGCGAGTCGGTCCGTATCAATTGCTTAGAAAAATTGGTTCCGGTGGGATGGGGATGGTTTACCTGGCCGAGCAACGGGAGCCGGTCCGTCGTACGGTGGCCATCAAATTGATGAGGACCGAGCTCGATACCCCAGAGTTGTTGGCACGGTTCGAGGTCGAAATCCAGGCGCTCTCGATGATGAACCACCCAAATATTGCCCGAGTCCTGGATATGGGAAAAACGGAACAGGGGACTCCCTACGTGGCGATCGAGTACGTCGATGGTTTTTCATTGACGAAGTATTGCGACCACCGTCAACTCTCTATTGTCGAAAGGCTGGGGTTGTTTAAACAACTTTGTGCCGCGATCTGCCACGCCCATCGCAAGGGAGTGCTGCACCGTGATTTAAAGCCTTCCAATATTCTCGTCTCCGAATCCAGCGGGAAACCGATGGTCAAGGTGATCGATTTTGGACTGGCCCGCGCCGTCGATCCACTCGGTCGTTTAGCAGAAAATACATTGGTGACCATGCCGGGAAATGCGCTGGGAACCATTGAATACATGAGCCCCGAACAGGCCGAGATGAATGAACAGGGTTTGGACACCCGCACCGATGTTTATTCCCTGGGGGTTATCCTCTACGAATTGTTAACCGGGACCACACCGCTTAACAGGGAGCGGGTCAGGAATGAGGGCCTGCACCGACTGATGATCCAAGTGGTAGAAGGCGAGTTTCAAAGGCCGAGCGATCGGCTACTGGAGCAGGGAGAAAGGGCGACACAGATTGCAACCGATCGACAGACCAGGCCCCAAAGGCTCTACGGCATGCTGCGTAAGGAGCTTGACTGGGTTTGCGCCAGGGCACTGCAGAAAAAACGTTCCCAGCGTTATGAAGGAGTCGCGTTTCTTTTAAAGGACGTGCAGGGCTATTTGAATGGGGATGTGGTGACGGCGCGACCGCCCACCGTCAGTTATCAACTGGGAAAAACGGTATGGAAGCATCGCGCCGCCTTTGCGGTTTCCGTCTTGTTGTTAATCATGCTGATCGGTGGCTGGTGGACGACCGGTGTCAGTCTCGAAAAATCCAGGCAGCAGGAGCGTAAGTCAAGGGCAGCAGAGGCTTACTCCCAAAGGATGGAAAACGTGGCCCGCAAGGAAGCCCGATCCGCCCAACAGGCAGAACAAGTCGCCCTGGAGAGAGAGGCCAAAGCGAAACAGAACCTGTTGGTCGCTGAAAAAAACAACTACGTGGCCGATATGCTGGTGATCCAGTCTGACTGGGAGAATGGAAAGTATCTTAATCGTTTGTCCCGAGTGATGGACAACTACCGGGCGCGTCCCGACCTGGCTGGATTTGAGTGGAACTACTGGAACCGGCAAACGAATCAGTGGACCGAACACGTATTGAACCCGGGGCCATTTCCTAAATCGATCGACTTCAGCCCGGATGGAAGGCAGTTAGTCTCCCTGGCATCGGAAGATGGGATCCGTATCTGGGATGTGGAAAGTGGAGCCGAACTGGGCCGCATCCAGCCACCGGGTGATATCCTGTTTGGCGAGGCAGTTCAGTTCAGCCCCGATGGGCGCAGCCTGCTTTACACCAGTCGAAAAAGTGCCTGGGTTCTGGAGATGCCGTCCGGTAAAATCATGGTTGAGTTGAGTGGGAACAACCAGCCTTTTTATGAAGCCACTTTTAGCACCGATCAAAAAGAGATCATTACCGCCAGCAGGGATTTGACACTCGCATTTTGGGATGCAACGACGGGCGAAAAACGGAGATCAGCCGAAGGCATGCTGCCCAGCAAGAAATATGGCTTTTCCAGGTACTACAACGATGCCATTCGAGATGCGGTCAAAGCCAACCTGGCTGATAACCAGCGTCTCCGGTTTTGGGATATCGTTAAGGAATCCTGGAATTCGATTCCGCTGACCGAGAACGATATCCATTTCAGTTATCCGAAAAACAAAATCTTGGCATCCGGTGCTGGCTACTACGTGGCGGATGATGTTAAAGGGATCAAACAGTTCGACAGGACCGGCGAGACCCGCTGGTTCCGGCTTCCGGCAGGCTTCGGTTCTGGCATGACGAATTGGTCGATCGACCCCAATGGAAAGTATATGGCTGCTGGTAATGTTGCCGGCATGATCAGCCTGTGGCATGGGGACCGACCGAACGACCCGATATTGATCCGGGAATCAACAGGTTCCATCGAGTTCCTCGAATTCAGCCCGGATTCAAAACGCCTGGTTGCCTTCGACAGTTCGGGCGAGCTGAGGATCATCGACCTGGCCGTTCAAACGTACCCGCAGAAAATAAATTCCACCGATGTTTTAAAATGCAACCTTTCCAGTAACCGGGGTCTCGCGGTCTTCTGCGGAAATTCAAAAATCGAAGTCTTCACTCCGGGTCAAAATAAACAGATCGCCAGCTTTGATTACGCCGGGTCGACGGTGGACTCGGTCGCCATCACGAACCGAGGAGATCATGTTGTTGTTTCCCAGGGGGATGGCACCGTGAGAATGTTGCAGGGGGACTCGGGACAGCAGATCTGGAGCTGGAAAGGCAGCCAGCGGAATGTGAGATCTGCCGGTGTGTCGTTGGACGGTAGTGGAGAGCGGGTCTTGATCGCGAATGGAAAACGGATCGTGGTTTTGGACGCCAAAACCGGCGCCGAGCTGCATTCCTGGCAGGCTCACGAAACTATCATTACCGGATTGGCGTTCCATCCCGATGGCAAGCGGGTCGCTTCCGGTTGCTACGGCGGGAATTTCAAGTATTGGGAAGTCAGCAGTCGCCAGCAGATTTGGAGTCGGGCGGGCAAGGCCGGGATATCCAATCGGCTCGCCTTCAGCCAGGATGGTCGTGTGCTGGCGACTTGTTTTGGTGGTGTCCACGTGCTGGCAACCGAAACCGGGAAACTGATCTGTGAGCTGGATACCCAGGCTCGGGATGTGACCGTTAATCAAGATGGCAGTCGCGTCGCCACGGTTGAAGACAATTTACATTTCGGCCAGGGGATCAGGATCTGGACAGGCGACAGCGGGCAGGAGTTGCTAACCTTGAAAAGTCCGTACAAAGGTTTGCCACTGTGGATCGGGTTTGGCCCCGACGACCGCTGGTTCCTGGCTCAAACCGGAAACAGTTTGACTCTCTGGGAGGTGCTTGCCGAGGCGGCCGTTTCCCGCAAGTCGAGGTAGTTGGGACTCGCCAGATCGGCTGCCTGTCGCCTGGCAGCTGGCGACCTGCCACCAAGCTGTTTGACTCTCAGCATGATTCGTCCGCTTGTTCACTACCGGCCACTGCTTGCCAGCGGTTGCGGATCCGTTGCAGTTTTCTTTCCACCGAACGCTCCGAGATATCAAGCTTGCCGGCAATTTCCCGGTTGGTCAGTGAATTCAGTTTCAGCACGGCTATTTCACGGAGTGGGTCATCCGGCAATTGCTTCAGCATCGCGTCAAACTCCTCCTGCGCCTGCAATGCCTGGTCTGCCGGCTGTTGACCGGAGGGGAGATTGTTCAGGCCGCCCATAATCGAATCGCCACCCTCGCCGGCGAAAATGGACTCGCCCCGTACCTTGCCGCCGCCACGTTTC
>JABACA010000113.1 GCA_014237975.1 Mariniblastus sp.
CCCATTTGTTTGTCTTCCACGATCGGGTCATCAAAGACATCAATGACAGAACGCAGTTCAAATATGATCTGCTTGAACCACAGCTCATACGCCTGGTGCGTGATGATAAACAACATTTCATCATGCGCCGGCTTGCCTTCCAGTTCACTCTCTGGCTGCTGCGCATCGAGTATCTTGTCGAGCTGCAAGTACTCTCCATAGTAAACTTGCTTATTCCGTGCGGACATCCATTTTCCTTAACCTGGTTTGGCGACTTCGCGAGGTTGATAGTCACCCCAGGCCCAATTTTCGGGGCCCAGTTTGTCGTCAGACGCGTGCAATTCATCCCATTTGATTTTCTTGCCCGTATAACAGGCTTCCCGGCCCATGATCGCCATCAGCGTACTCTTACACATGTAGTCGCCATTATTGATCGGTTGTCCCTGGCGAATACTGTTGAACAAGTGAACGTGTTCAACGTCGTACATACTGGGTTTCTTCTGATCGTACTTCCAGACCGTATTGCCCTTGCTATCCTTAATCTCATGTTTGAGCACTTTGGCCGTTCCCTCGGTTCCAACGATGTAGTCTTCGACGTCGTTAAAACAGCCCGCCATCTGGCGACAATAGGAATAGGTTTTCACTCCGTTGTCCCATTCATAGCAGGTGGAGAAGTGATCATAGATGTTGCCCCATTTGGGTTGAGTCCGGACCAGACGGCCGCCACTGCCATAAGCTATGGACGGCGGCTGATCGCCCATCAGCCAGACCGCTTTATCCAGTGAGTGAATATGCTGCTCGGCAATATGGTCGCCGGATAACCAGTTGTAATATAACCAGTTCCGCATTTGATGTTCCATTTCGCTCCAGGCAGGATCTTCACCGCGGTGCCACAGAGTTCCGGTCAGGTAGTTTTCCTGGATGGTCAGGATATCTCCAATCGTCCCACCGTGTATCTGTTCCATGGTGGCCCGCACACCGTCGTCATAACGCCAGCACAACCCGGAAACCACACTGTTGCCCATCTCCGAGGCCATTTTGCAGCTCTCTTCGACATGCCGTACGCCAGGAGCATCCACGGCAACCGGTTTCTCACAAAAGACATGCTTGCCAGCCTCTACCGCCGCCCGTAATTGCGAAGGACGGAAATAAGGTGGCGTTGCCAGGATCACAACGTCCACATCCGTTCCAACCAGGTCCTTGGCGCAGTCGAACCCGGTAAATTGATGCTCGGCGGGCACATTCATCCGCTCACTGGCAAGCTTATTGCGCCCCAACGATTTGATACACACATCAATCCGGTCCTGGAAGGCGTCTGCCACAGCCGTGACTTCCGAATTGGAATCTGCCTTGAGTGCATTAATGACCGCACCCGTCCCCCGGCCACCACAGCCGACTAATCCAATCTTCAATTTGTCGTCGACCCCCGAATGGAAACCAAACGCAGGTGCTGTTTGGGACAGCAGTGACCCGGCCACCGATCCGGCCACCACCGTTTTGGCAGTTGTCTTGATGAAATTACGGCGATCGGGCGAGCTCTCAGTTGTCATATTAAGACTCCGTTAGGTGGAGGTATTCGCATATTACAAGACCTGATGATAACGTCCGCTGCAAAGTAATCGCAAGCAGTGATTTCGTCTTGATGCGAATTGTTAGTGGAATAGTCTTCCCAACATGGGGTTGACCAACAAACTGGTAAAGGACGCCGTGATGAGGAATGTCGTTTTCGGTCTGTTTTGGTTCGGTTACTGTTTTTGGATGTATTGAACAAATTCCCGATCCAAGGCGGGAAGGTCTTGTTTAAAAAATTGCAGGAACTCGTTCAATCGAGTTTCCGGAGTGTCATATTTGAGTCGCGGTTTCTTTGACATGTGTTTTAAAAAGCTGACATATTCTTCGGGGTACTTGTTTAACAAGAAGTAGTTAAATGCCCAAGCCTCGGCGTAAGCGTCCAGTGCAAGATTTGGATCCCGGAATTTCGTGTCGTTGGACAGCATGGTTCCAAGGGACTTGGAATCGCGTGTACCAATCAACTGACGAAAACGACCTATCCGCATCGGGTTGATTTGGCCGATGGCACGCCAGCCACGGGGATTGGACAAATCGGGCGTTTCAAAATACATCGCCAGTCCTTCGTTGATCCAGAGCGGCGTATCGGAAAACCGTGTCTGCATTCCCATGTTGAACATCAATTGATGGGTTCCTTCATGGATCACAGTCGCCACCATTGGGATCGCCCGCGGATTCGATAACACCTCCGCAATCCTCCGGTCATCTCCCGGCCGTGCGCCTGGCGCGCGCTGCCCACCGGTCAGGTCATACATGGCAACCCGGTTGTTGAGCAGATTGTAATAAGCAACCAGGACCCCCGGTAAATCACCCAGCTCCTTGGTGAGGTACCTCTCATATTGCAATTTATCGCCAAAAATAATCACGGCCAACGGATAGTCCGGATCGACCAATTTCATTTTCTTCCGTTGCCAGTACTTTTCGAACCCCCGTTGCAAACGTTGGTAAAGCCCACCAATCCACTGGGCATAAGCCCGCTCGGTGTTGTAGGCAATCACAAAGTCGCCATTGATATGGATCTTGAATCCGTCCGGCAACTCCTTCAACAATTGCTGACCCAACTGCTTGGGGGTCATCGGAACAACTTCATCATCACTGTCAATTTTCGACTTGATCTCGTCAGCCTGGATAATCCATAAGCGGGCGTCGAGTGTCTTGAAAAGAAGACTGCCATCCTGGGCCTGTTCGAGAATTTCACCTTGCAGTTTTTCTTCCGAACCTTGACGAACCAGCACCAGTTCATCCGACTGGACCGTATCCAAGACAGCCAATGCGAGAATGCCTGCCAGAAATAATCGCCAACATGTAACTTGCCGCATCGCTGGACCAAAGGTTGAAAGTGGTAACATTGTGAAACGAACGCCCCTCGTCAGCATTATACCCCCAAACCACCCTAAGAGAAAAACGGACCGACCTGCAAAATGTCCATTATCCGATTTCATCGGCTATTTCGTCGTGATTTACGGATCAATTGCCAACCAGCCATCGCCACCACAAATATCACGAAGAAATTGACAATTGAAAACGCAGCCGTCAGTTCATTGACACCGGAATGCAACAGCCCCAGCATTCGCCGTGGAACCGTGTCGATGCCGGCCGGGAGAATCATCTGGCTAGCCGACAGTTCGCCAAAAGCGAGGATCCATGCAACCAGGAAACAACCCGCAACACCCAAGACGTTTTGCAAAAACGCGATTCGGATCAACCGTGTCAAACGACCGGCGCCCTCGAGCTTGGCGTTTTCCAGCGAATCGGTCGCGGTTCCCGCCAGAACGCAATAGGTAATCAATCCGACCAATGGCCAACAAAATGCGGCCGTGACCAAAACCGCTGGAAAGATGGTGCGGTCAAACAAGTAGGCCAACCAGGCTTGATCGGTGGACGTGAACAATTCCAGCCCCGCCACACCCAGTAACGGCCCCGGGACAGAGGCCAGCACTCCAATAGAAACCACAAACGCCATTCGCCACCATGCATTCTCGATGGCTAACCAGGAAAACCACAAGGCCGCCAATACCAGAACAACTGCCGAAACGGTTGCGATTGCCATCGACCACTGGAACTCATGAACATACTGGGAAAACACCTGGCTGATAGAGTCTGTCAACTGTCCCAAACTGTGGACGGGCACCGGCTCGCCATCCACCCGCTGAACACCAAAACTGGCTCTCAACACGAGGTTGCCGATCGGAACAACCGCAATGACGCACAACACGACGATGCCGGTCAACCGTTTTGAAATGGTCATCGGGTGCAGTGACTTCTTATTTTCAATCCGATGATTACTCTCGCTATAGGATCGCAAATAGCTGGAACTGGCCAACACGAAGACAACAACAATCCAAAAAATCACCGCCACCGTCAATTGCCAACTCGTGGATTCTGCCTGTGCGATTGCATCAGCGGACCAGGGATTGATCCCCGTATTGAATTGACCCAGCGAGTAGCCCAGGTAGACCTGTTCGGCCAATGTCCCGATCTGGTAAATATCGGTCACCGCAATCTCTCGGGCGGATATCACAAGAGTCCAGATAAATCCGACGGCCACCAACGGCATCAACTGCCGTAGTGTGACATTCCAAAATACGGCCGCGGACGAGGCATCCAGCATCGCCTGTTCTTCCTCCGCCCTACCAAACATGGTCAGCCCGATGACCATGATCAATGCGACTTGCGGCGCCGCGGAAACACCATGAATCCAGATCGCTGCCGACCAACCCGTTAACAGCGGCTGCAGGGATTCGCCCCGCGTACTGAGCCATCCCAATTTGCCAAACGCGCTATCCCATGCACTGACCTGCAAAAAAAGAGGCATGAAAACCAGGCCGACACAGGTAAGCAACAACAAACTCGAAACCGTTGACCGCGACCGGCAGACCCAGGTGATCGCGATCCCAATCGGCACCGCGACCAAGCCCGCCCCGAAACCGAGAGCCAAGGTTCGAATGGCAACCTGGCGATCCTGTACATCCCCCCAAAAGAACAACAGGCTGATCGACACAACGGTCGCCAAACAGATCAGGAAGGCTACGATTTTTGCCTGTCTGTTCATCCTCGTGCGCTGCCCCTTACCATGTTGGAAAAATTATTTTCAAAAAAACCAGTGTTCGAACAGGTCGGTTATCCCGATTTCGAATCGCTCAGCAGCTCCAATCGCTGCTGAACCAACTGACCAGCACGTAGCATGTCCACCTGGTCTATGGAATCAACTCCAACGGTCAATTCATCAAGAATACCCTGTTGTATGACACCGCGTTGTTTGGCCTGTGAATACGGAATCCGATGAAACATGACCATCGAGTAGCGGGGAATAAATTGTGCGGGATATGCCAGCTCGAGTTGGAAGCCCAACTTTTTCTTTAATCCAAATCTGGGATCCAGCACACTGTCGCGCATGGTGATGTAGTTTTCCAGCGCCATGTCGGCGATTGCTTCGGCATCCGCTGGCCGGCTTCGATTGAACTCCTGCATTGCGCTGGACCAATCATCCTGGAACTGGTCCAACAACCCGACCAACAACTCGCAATCTTCAAAACCCGCATTCATCCCCTGGCCATGGAACGGAACAATCGCGTGAGAGGCATCACCTATCAACATGACACAGTCCTGATCGATCCATGGATCACAGCGAACCGTGCCCAGGATGCCGGTTGGGTTTTCGAAAAATTCATCGGCCAGATTCGGAATCAATTCCATGGCATCGGGGAACTGCCGGCTGAAAAAATCCTGCACTGATTGCCGGTCATCCAGTTCCGCAAAACTGGGTGTTCCCTGTTTCTGCAAAAACAACGTAACGGTGAAACTACCATCCAGGTTGGGCAGGGCGATCAGCATGTAGCCACCCCGTGGCCAGATGTGCAAGGACTCCCGATCAATTTGATGCAATCCTTGAGCATTGGGGGGAATCGTCAACTCCTTGTAATCATGATCCAACAACTCGGATCGATCCAAACCGTTGACGAACGGCAACAGAGAGCGTCGAACACGCGAGCCTGCACCGTCGGCACCGATCAACAGCTCGGCCGTCACCGCGATCGGGTTGGAATTTTTCATATCGGTAAGGTGGATCGTGTTGGAATCAAAATCGATGGAGTCCAATTCGTGCTCAAAAAGCACCTCCACCCGTTTTGAATCTTCGGCGGCGGTCAACATCAACTCGTTCAATCCACTGCGCGATACCGAGTAAATCACTTCGTGGGGCCGCTGGCCGTAAGCCTGAAACTCGGTTCTGCCATCCACGTCGTGGAGCATTCTCCCCCGCATTGGTATCAACAACGGCTGGACCGCTTCCATCAAACCTGCCTGCTTCAATGCATGGATCCCACGCTCGGCCAAAGCGAGGTTAATGGACTTGCCCGCTGCCACATGTTGGCCTCGCATATCGGGCCTGTGTTCAAATATCTGGACCCGATATCCTCGCTTGCCAAGCATCACCCCCAGTAAGGATCCCACCAATCCAGCACCTACAATCGTGATTAATTCAGGTCGTTTCATAGCTGGCTCGGAGGTTGCATGAATGAAAAAACAGTCGAACGCTACTGCTTTACGCCGCGTTCAATAAACGTGCCAACTCAATAACAAATCGGCAGACTTCATGGTAAGAATTGTAAAGGGGAACGGGGGCAGCACGAATAACATCAGGCTCTCGCCAGTCTGTCCGTATGCCAGCCGACTCGAGTTGCTCAAAAACAGACTTACCGGAGATATCCCGCAAGTCGACCTTTAATGACAACTGACAGCCGCGTTGCTGCGGCTCGGTGGGGGTCAGTATTTGAACCTTGCCGGGTAACAACTGAGCCAGACATTCATGGAAAAAGCCCGTCAATCTAACAGATTTTTGTCGCAATCTCCCGACACCTCCCACCCGTTTGAAAACATCCAACGATGCGCGTACAGCAGCCAGCGATAGAATCGGTGGATTGCTTAGCTGCCAACCTTCGGCCGTGGGGATCGGGCTGAACCGGTTTTCCATCCTGAACCGAGACGCTTTGTCATGTCCCCACCAGCCGGCCAAACGGAGACAATCCGGATTGCCGGTGTGCCGGGAATTCACAAAGCAACCGCCGATCGAACCGGGTCCCGAGTTAAGGTACTTGTACGTACACCAACAGGCAAAATCGACATCCCAGTGACTTAAATTTAAAGGAATATTCCCCGCTGCATGGGCCAGATCAAAGCCTACCAGCACATCAAATTCACGGGCCTTTTCAGTAATTTTCTGCATGTCAAAAACTTGACCCGTGTAGTACTGCACGCCTGGCAACAGGATCAACGCCAATTCGTCTCGGTACTGGTGAATCCGTTCGCAAATCTGTTCGGTCGAAATCGTACTCTGACCGGGTGCCGGTTCCACCAGCAACATGCATTGGGCCGGTTCCAGACCATGCCACTTGATCTGCGATTCGACGGCGTAGTGGTCCGATGGAAACGCCTGTCTCTCAAGCAGAATCTTGTTCCGTTTTCCATGGGGACGGTAAAACGAAGCCAGCATCAAATGAAGATTGACCGTCAATGTATTCATGACGACCACCTCGTTGGATTGAGCCCCGACGATTTCCGACATCGTATCCGTCAAGAATTCGTGGTAGGGCAGCCAGGGAAAATCACCTTGAAAGTGACCGCGGACTCCCCGTGACTGCCAAGCATCCAACTCTTGCAGTACGTACTCGCGGGTGATCTTGGGCTGCAAGCCGAGCGAGTTACCCACGAAATAGATCTCATCCTGGCCTTCCTCCGTTTTTGGAAAATAAAATTCATTGCGAAAGTCGGCAATCGGATCGATGGCGTCCAATTGGCGAGCTTCGTTTTCCAGTCGCTGAGCGGTCGTGTGTTGGGATTCATTCATGATGGCTGGGTGTCAACCTGCAATTGCCGGTCAAACTGCCTGACATGGAAACAGAATGGGACGAGACGGTGCTGCATCGGTGAAAAATGCCGGAACCTGAAGATTCAACAGATAGAAGCCATCCTCGATCCGGTCAGGCACAAAAATCATCTCCGAAATGGTCTTGTCTTTCCAGCTGTCATCCGTGACACGATGAGTCCCCTCCGGTACGTTCCAATAGACATGATGGCAAGTCAACAAACCATCGTCATACATCCGGTCGACCGAAGGCATGTCGACCAACAGGTGCTGTATTTCCATTTTATTGATGAACCGCATTGCCTCGATGCTGAAAAAAGGCGGCTTGCTTTGCTCGTCATAAACCCGGCTCGATTTTGACCCATCATTTGGCAACGTTCGAATAATCAAGGCAGAGGGGCGCAACGACGCGTACTGTTGGAAAGCCTGCTTGAGCATCTGCGAACCAATCACCTGATCGTCCGGTTCAAACTCGGGTCGGTAAGTTTCTTTTGTTTCACGAGCCGGCACCGGCTGCATCGTCAGAACAATCGCCGGATACCAGGCCTGGCTGGCCATCGATCCAACGAACACATCATCGTCAACAATATGCCCCGCCGACTCGGTATGCGTTCCATTACAATGGGGAATCAGTTCGATGACATCAACATTGCAACAGCCACCCTGCTGAGTATTGCCAACAAAATCCCCAAATTGCAATGGCTGTCGAGAAGCGGGCGCGGTTCCAAAATGATTCGGCTGCGGTCCATCAAAATCGAGGCCAATCGCCAGCGAAGTCGCTGCGTCCAGGTCACCCCTGTACTTCACACCAAGATGTTCAAGTTCGAATTTCATTCAAGATACTTCCAAAAATCGCGTCTCGTGCAATTAGAACGGCTCGACGCAGGACAATAAAGTGACTGAATCGATGACCCCGCTGCAATCTCCATCCAAAGCCGCTAAATTAATAGTTAATTAATAGTTAAATAATTTTTTTCCAGCCCCGTCGTTTGAGTACTCAGCATGGAAATCAATCTCTCTAACCTGCGAGCCGTGGTGTGCGGCAGTAGCCAGGGTATCGGTCGAGCTACGGCAATCGAATTGGCGTCGTTGGGTGCCAATGTTACCCTGCTGGCCCGAAATCGTGAACGATTGGAGACGGTCGCCAATGAACTGGATGTCAGCAGCGGGCAATCCCACTCCATCATCGTGGCCGATTTTTCCAATGCAAACCAGGTTCAAGAGGCAATCGGTCAATTTATCACCGCTGGAAATGTGGCCGAGATTCTGATTAATAACACGGGCGGACCACCGGGTGGCCCTGCCATGACTGCAGGCATGGATGAATTCAAAGTCGCTTTTGAGAGTCACCTGATTTGTAATCAACACTTGGTTCAAGCACTCGTACCTGGCATGCAGAGCCGGGGATACGGCAGGATTATCAACGTGATTTCTACGTCAGTGAAACAGCCCATTATCGGTCTGGGGGTCTCTAACACCATTCGCGGAGCGGTCGCCAATTGGTCCAAGACCTTGGCAACGGAACTGGGACCGTTCGGGATTACGGTTAACAACGTGCTGCCTGGCATGACCCAAACAACGCGACTCGATTCGATTATCGGCAGCCGGGCAGAAAAAACCGGCAACACCATCGAGCAAGTCGCCACCGCGATGCAGCAAGAAACACCTGCCCAACGTTTCGCCGAGCCGAGGGAAATTGCGGCGGCGATCGCATTCCTGGCTTCTCCCGCGGCAGGATATATCAACGGGATCAACCTGCCTGTCGATGGGGGTCGCACGCAATGCCTGTGACCCACATCAAGAATTACATTGGCGGGAAACTGCTCGACCCGGTTTCCGGTAACTGGATTCCGAATTATGAACCGGCGACGGGGAACGTCTATTCGGAAGTTCCCGATTCGGGCGAGCAGGATGTCGCCAACGCGGTGGATGCGGCCGAGGTGGCCTTGGAAACCTGGTCCCGCGCCCCGGTCGACGAACGAGTCGATGTGCTCCATCGATTGGCCGACTTGATCGATCAAAACCGCGAAGAACTGGTGGCCATCGAATCGCGCGACAATGGAAAACCGGAAAACCTGGCGCGGATGATCGACATTCCCCGCTGCTCCAAGAACATTCGCTTCTTTGCCAATCTGGCGATGGGCATGGCTTCCGAATCGCACACCATGCCCGATGCGATCAACTACACGCTGCGGCAACCGGTCGGGATCGTCACCTGCATCTCGCCCTGGAATCTGCCGCTCTACCTGTTTACCTGGAAAATCGCGCCCGCGCTGGCTGCCGGTAATTGCGTGATTGGAAAGCCCTCGGAAGTGACCCCGATGTCGGCCTTCCGTTTCTCCGAATTATGTATCGAAGCCGGGATGCCGGATGGCGTGATGAACATCGTGCATGGCAGTGGAGCCGTGACTGGCAATGCACTGCTCGAAGAACCGCGGATCGCGGCCGTCTCGTTTACCGGTAGCACCCAGACCGGAAAACACATTGCCAGTGTCGTCAGCCCGCAGTTCAAAAAGTTGTCGCTGGAATTGGGCGGCAAGAACCCCAACCTGGTCTTTGCGGATTGCAATTATGAACCGATGATGGAAACCACGTTGAAGTCCAGCTTCGCCAACCAGGGTCAGATCTGTTTATGCGGTTCCCGAATCCTGGTGGAACAGTCAATCTATGACCAATTCCGAGACGACTTGGTCCAACGGGCCAGCCAGATCAAGGTGGGAGATCCCCAGGCAGCCGATTCGGTTCTGGGTGCCGTGGTCAGCCAACCGCACCATCAAAAAATACTGGATTGTATTGAACTGGCCCGCAGCGAAGGTGGCAATGTATTGTGCGGTGGAGCTGCAGCCACCGTCGGCGGTCGCTGCCAGAACGGCTGGTTCATTGAACCGACTGTGATTGAAGGGCTGCCCAATGATTGCCAAACGAATCAACAGGAGATCTTTGGCCCGGTCGTCACGTTGCAACCTTTTGATTCGGACCACCACGCCCTGGAGTTGGCCAACGCGACCCGTTACGGTCTGTCCGCTACGGTCTGGACCCAGGATGTCAGTCGAGCGAACTGGCTGGCCGATCGCTTGCAATGTGGTGTCGTCTGGGTCAATTGCTGGTTGATTCGTGATTTAAGAACGCCATTTGGCGGGTTTAAACAATCGGGTGTCGGACGCGAAGGCGGCCTGGAAGCAATGCGGTTTTTCACCGAAACCAAAAACGTCTGTATCAAATACCTCTAGGGTTGGCCCCATGGAAGAATCCAAAATCGTTTCCGGGCAGGCACCTGATCCGGTCGGTCTGTACCCCCACGCGCGGCGTGTGGGCAACCTGCTGTTCCTCTCCGGGCTTGGGCCTCGCCAAAAAGGCACCACCCAAATACCCGGCGTTGAACTCGACGAACAGGGGAACATCCTCCGTCACGATATTGAGGCCCAGTGTCACAGCGTCTTTCAGAATGTCCGAACCGTCCTGGAAGCGGCTGGGTCCAGCTGGGACCAGATAGTGGATGTCACTGTTTTCCTGACCCATATGGAACAGGACTTTCCAATCTACAACCAGGTTTATGCCAAGTACTTTGCCGATAACCAACCGTGTCGAACGACCGTCGAAGTCAAATCGTTACCAACGCCGATCGCGATTGAACTGAAGTGCATCGCCACCATCGATCAGGCAGCCGAATAAAATGCCTCCGATCGAAATCCCGCTGCTGGCCGATCACCACTCCCACCCTCTCCTGTACGCCACGCTGCAACAGGCCGTCGATCTATCGGACGTTACCGAGCTGGATGACGCCTGCGACCTGCTCCAGCAATCGGCCGATCGGCAAGCTGGCCTGACAGTGGCCCACGGCTGGAAAGACAACCGGTTTGAGATACCAGAATCGCGGTTGCAGCAACTGCCGCCGGTGGCCATCTTCAATGTCAGCCTGCACCAACTGTTGATCAACGCAACGGGTCAATCGTTGCTTTCAGCCCAATACGGTGAAGTCATCAACCGGGTCAACGATCGCCGCTGGTACGAATCCCATCTGCCGACCGTCCTGAACTGGTTTGCCAACCTGGCTGGGTCGGCCGAAATCCTTGTCCAGTTTTACGACCAACTGGAAGGCCTGGGCGTCTGGTCCGCCGAGGAAATGTTATTGGTCGATGAACGGGAGATCGACTGGTTTCGCGAGGCCGACCTTCTTTTACGAACGACATTCTGGGCCGCGCCCGGCACCTTTGCGAATTTGTCAGCTGCCGGGCAAAAACAGGTGCATGGATTGAAGTTCTTTACCGATGGAGCGATCGGGGCCAGGTCGGCAGCCATCCAACACGCTTACCAGGCAGGCAGTCAGACTGGAAAAAATCATGGAATGCTGATTCACACGGACCATCAACTTCAGTGCCAGCTGACCCAAGCGGCAGAGAGTCATAAGGCAATCGCCATCCATGCGATTGGTGATCGGGCAATCGAACAGGCCATTACCCAGTTGGAGGGAATCGGCCCATTGATCGATCATTTCCCCGAAATCCGCCTGGAACATGTTCAATTGATCAACCTGGAACAAGCTTGTCGCGCGAAACGCCAGGGGATCGTGCTGTCCATGCAGCCCAATTTCAATTCGGATTCGGTTAATTATGGTGATCGCCTGCCGGACGGTTATGCCGAACGGAACAATCCATTTCGGATGTTGATCGACAAAGCTGGATTCGTGCCGGGTGTGGATCTGATATTGGGAAGTGACGGCATGCCCCATGGTGCGGCATTCGCGCTTCAGCAGTCACTCTACCCACCGATTGAAAATCAACGATTGTCGCTGTCTGAGTTCCTGGCCGGATACGGTTCGAACTCGGACAAGGTCTTCCGGGTCGACATTGAATCGCCAGGTTAGGGCCGGGTTAGGGAAACACCTTTTTCGCCTTTAACCAAAACGTGGTTGTTGAAATGCCGATTTACGATGCAACTCGGCAAACTCCTGGTTCACAAATGCAGCATCCAGGTAGGGTACCGAGATCAGATGATCGGCCGGGCCGGCGGCGGCCGTATCAATCGAAAGACGAGCCATCTTCCAGCGCCGGTCAAACGGTGACTGGTCGACCCTCAATGTCTGTATTTTCTCAAAAAACGTCATGCTCGTTTTTCTGGTAAAAATCCCGCTCTGGTAAACGACGCCATAATTGGTCCGCGCATATTTTTTTGACCGGCTCGTTTTGATGGCATGCAGGATGAACAAGGGGGCCATCGCCCAACCAACCGCTGCCGAAAAGGGCCACCATTGCTTACCTAGATCTTGCAGGTAAAACGCTTGGAACAGTGCAAAAACGGTTCCGAACAATATGAGTAACAGCGATTGAATCACGGCGATCCGTACCAAACGGGTTCCGGCCCGCGGGGCCAGCGATTGCCAATCGAGTTCGTCCATACGCCAATCAAGATCCTCCCGTAAACGGGACAGGATCATCGGGACCTGCTGCATCGGCAAGACCGGGATAAACCAGCGGCGAGCGACCGTCGCGGTCGCGCTCTCAGATTCCTTACCAGCACCACCGGCCGTTTCAATTCGTATCGAAGCCATTTTCAGGAATCGCATGAACAGATTTTGATGGACACTGACAAACTGGATTCGGCGAATGGGAACGGTCGCGCTGACCTTGGTAAACAGTCCACAACTGATTCTTAAATCCTCACCCCGGCGAACCAATTGGTAACCATGGAATCGGAGTAAGAACCAGGCGATCCCCACCAGGCGTAAAATCAACAGGAAAATCAAGGCGGCCACCAAAGCGATTAACACCTGCGCCCAGACACCCATATTCTGGGATAACCATTCAGTAATTTGATTGACCTTGAACTTTTCCAGCTGTTCAAAATCCTGGTCAAATTGGAAGTAGAGTCCAACCAGCACGCCGACCAGGACAAAGCCTCGATTACTGGTCAATCCCGCCCGTACCAACCAACGGGTCGGGATCTTTAAAATCGTTTCACCCTCATTTGCATCCGCCACATAACCGTCGGGCGAAGCTGCTATTGTCGGATCCGACACACGCTGGGAAACCTCGGGTGTCACCCGATCACGACTGGAGAAAATTCCTTTCCTCAAGCTCTCAATTTTGGCCTGCGACAAGACACGCAGAACAGCCTCGGGTTCGGTGCCGCTGGCCGTTTCGACTCGCACTTCGGCCACGCCAATCAATCGATGCAACACGTTTTGCACCAGGTCGACGTTCTGGATTCGTGAAACGGGAACGGCACGAGCCTTACGAAACAGGAGTCCCTCGGTGACGATCAACTCATGGTTGCGGATCGCAAATCGCAAGGTAAAAAACCGTATTATCGAGACCGTAATGGCGGGAACAAAAAAAATGGCGGCGAACCAGATACCACCCCAATTACCACTGGCGGCGCTAAACAGAGCGATCATCGCCGGGACGATGTAAGTTCGCCCATGGGCAATCACATCGAAAATCAAGGACGTCGGGTGGAGCCATTCCATGGGTGGAGCATCCGAAATCTGCGGCCCCGTATCGGATTGCGACTGAGGATCAACCACGGTTGCTTCCAGCGCTACCTGCTGGCACGGCTCTCCACCTTCATCCGTCTCTCGGGACGAGTGGCCCTCGTCGGCCGAGGGCGGGTCGCCAGATTCATCTGCCGGGCTCGACTCGAAGGGATCAGACGACATGAATTTCTTTTCCCTGTCGAACCAGCTGATTTCGCATTTCGATAGCAACCGAATGTGCCAGGCCATCCAAAGCGACCGAGGCATTTTGTGTTCCGGCCGTGTGAACCGTCAGCCTGGCAATGCCGTATTGCCTCTGCAGCGGCCCCTGGGAAACATCGGCATGCTGCACCCTGGCTCGCGGTACAGAAATCTGATATCTCCAAAGAACGCCACGGCGAATCTCCAGACCATCTTCATTCAAGCGCCAGTAAGTGTGTCGGTAACTGAGTTTCGGCCAAACGAAATTTAAAACGGTTGTCACACCGGCCAACATCAAGGCAGCCACATATAAAGCCAGAAAAGGGGTCGAAGTCATCCCTGCAAAAAACGCGCAAACCAGGATGGCAATCAAAATGGCAAAGCCAAACACAGCGGAGAAAATAAATCCGCTTATCCGTTCCAGGAAAATATGGACCGGGTCAACTTGTTGA
>JABACA010000114.1 GCA_014237975.1 Mariniblastus sp.
CCAGCGATGTTTGTAAGCACCACATCATCACCTGAGTATGTCCAGATCGCATTAAAGCATTCTCCCATGCGGGTTTCGTTTAACCAGTTTCGATCTAGAACATGGGGGAAATTTTGTGCTGTCGAATTTGGTCGATTACGGCCCACTCGTGACGATCGCAACCCGAGATCTTCTAGACGATTGGCAGCCCAATAGGTGTTCCCGTCATCAGCCAACATGACGCGAACAGAGAGGTCGTTCTCAGTTAGGAATTCTTGTGCAGCGGCTTGGTCATAAGCGATGCCGAGATGGCCACTCGAATTGTTTAAATCTGGGCGGATTAGTAGAACGCGTCGGTACAGCGATACAGATTCATCAAAATTAATCAATCCGTTACCGTCGCGGTCATCCACCTGTCCGTCGCCTGTTTTGTCATCTGTCGTCGACCATTTGGTCCACCAAATGATTTCAGCCATGGACGATTCGACAATATCGGGTTGAGAAAGGTTTTGAATGTTGAGCCGTCCCCTGAATGGTTGTTCGGGTCGATTGACGGTAAACGCTAAAACATCATCGACGTCGCCAAGATAATTATCCGTCGGGTTGGTCGCATTTGATGCAAACGTGTTATCGTTGTATCTTGATTCCACATACTCAAAATAACCCTTGGGCAGCGCGGTTTGGGTCCAAGGTTTGGGATCGAGAGTCATATGTTCCAGGTCGGAGCGCAGCAGTTCCTGAGCTCCTCGCAGCTGGCTCGACATTTCGATCACAGCGCGGCTCCGCTGCATCTCTCCACTGGCATACTTGAACGCTTCCATCATGGCGAACAGAACGATCAGCGTCATGACCATCGCGATCAGGATTTCGACGAGTGTCAAACCAGAGCGACGGGTGACGGGCGATTGAGTCATCAAGATGCTCCTATCAGGCAGGTATTAATGTGGCGGGCGCCACGGTTGTCGGCGATCGAGAAAAGGGAACTGCACCAACAGTCCATCGAGTAATCGCAACAGGTTAGATTATAAAAAGTCGGGGCAAAAGCCGAAGGCGAATTTTACCTCGTTCCTTACTATTGTACACGTTTATTTACCGTTTACCCTGTTTCTATCGGCAAAACGCGTTGTTTGAGCCCAATTGTTGATGGAAACCTTGGATTTGGACTCCCTCAGCGGGCGGCAGGACTTGGCTGGATCGATCGACCGATGGGGACGTTTCCGCCCTACTGGAAACTGAAAATGGAAGAATTTGCCGGGTAAGGGGATTAGCCAGTCGATCCAACTGGGGACTCAACCGACCTGACACACTGAAACAAAAACCAATTGTCCTGTAATGTCAGCGCTGGGCGGCACCACCAAGTCTGGCCCGCGTCCCCCGGCACGGCCCCAATAACTGGAAAACGGACGGTTTTCCACAAATCTGCCCCAGTTTAAGGCCACTTTGAAGAGAATGTTGGCCCCAGTCCTGCAAAATCTCTTTTCCCTCCGATCGAGCGTTATAAACTATGTTTATTGAAACGGGACCGAGTTATACGGCAGTATTTCCAGCAAGCCATTGCCAATCGGAACGAACGGCAGTTGTTTTTCGTTCTTGGCTGCTCAGTGAGCACTCTCGACTTGTTGTATTGCGTCACAAACGGCTTACGGATTAGCACAACGACGGCGAACGGATCGCAGTTTGAACCGCGACCCGCGTTCTTTGGTTGTGTCGATTCACCCTACAGGAATCCGTAATGCTTGGTCTGAAACTTGGAACACACGTCGTTCGAACCTGCGCGATTGTCGGTCTGTTTGCATGGTCCCTGGTTTCCGCGGTCAACGTCCAAGCCCAGGACGAGTCGGCGGTCTACCCTTTGCTGCAGACGGCCGCCAACGCTCAGCAAGCGGGCGACTTTGAGATTGCCATCTCTCAATACGAGCAGGTCTTCAAGAATCATCCAGACAGCCCGGAGGTAGGCAAAGCTTATTACAACGCCGGCGTTTGTTGTGTGGAGACGGGGCAGACTGAACGGGCGATTGCCTACCTGACCAAAGCGAGTGACAAACTGGGACAGGACCGCGCCGTGTTACTGCCCCAGTCGAAGTTGTTGCTCGGCTTTGCCCAATTGCGATTGGGCAAGCAGATCTCGCAGGACCGGCCTGAGGAGTCCAAACAGCAGCTGGCATCGGCCGTACAGAATCTGGATGAACTGATTAGCCAACATCCCAAGTTTGCGGATATTGACCAGGCGTATTTTTTCAAGGCGGATGCTCTTGATACATTGCAGGATTTCGATCAAGCCCTGGCGACGTACCAGGCGATGCTGGCTTTACCCAAGGTTCAATTCAAACAGGATGGCCAATTTGCCGTTGGCAACCTGTATGAACGAACGGGGCAGCTGGACAAGGCCCAGCAACAGTACGAACAGTTTTTGGCGGATGATCCTCAACATGCCTCGGCGGTCGAAGTCCGTTTTCGACTGGCCGAAACGCTGACCCAGCTGGCGATGGATGCGGAGTCCAAACGACAAGCCGAATCGGCCCAGCAGATCTACCAGAAAGCGGAGCCCGTTTATCAAGCTGTGATCGACGCCCAGGTCGAGGGTTTGTCGGGTGAAGCGATGTTTCAGCAAGCCCTGGTGGTGAGTCGGCAGAAAGAATATGCCCGCTCGGCAGATCTTTATTCACGGGTGGCCCAACTGCCCGGCACGGCCCATGCGGCGCGGGCGTTGACCTACGCGGGTCGCGACTATTTCAGATCCAACCAGCAACCGTTAGCCGCAGAAGCGTTGACCAAGGCCACCCGCCTGGACAGCCCTTATGCGGCCGAGGCGGCGCACTGGCTGGCCAAGACCCATTTGCACAACAACCAGTTCGAAAAAGCGTTTGCAGTGGCCAGTCAGTGGATCGGGAAAACGGATGACGATCGTTTGCAGGTGCCGCTGATCATGGATGCGGCCGACGCCGCCTATGGAACCCCGGCCAGGCAAAAAGATTCGGTCGCTTTATACTTGAGAGTGGTTAACGAATTCAACCAAGACCCGATGGCCCCCACGGCACTCTACAATGCGGCTTATGCGGCCATGGAAGTCGGAGCTTTTGAACAGGCAATCCAGCTGACGCAGCGTTTCGAAACGGAATTCCCCCAGCACAGTTTCCTGGCCGATACCCTGGAGGTCAGAGGCGATACCTTATTGTTGGTCAACGATCCGGCAACGGCGGAAACCACATTTCGCAAACTGGCTGCGGATTACCCGGACCATTCCAAACGCAACATCTGGGTGGTGCGAGCCGGCCTTGCCAGCTATCTGCAAGGCAATTACCAACCGACCATTGACTGGCTGGAACCGGCGATCGCCAAACTGGACAGTGGCCCTACCCAAGCCGAAGCGTGGCATTGGATCGGGTCCAGTTATTTCAAGCTGGGCCAACCCCAGGCTGCCATTGCGGCACTCGGATCGAGCCGAGCGGCCGACGCCAACTGGCGCCGCGCCGACGAGACCTTGCTGACGCTTTCCAGATCGCTGGAGGCGGATCAGCAAGGCGACTTGGCCAAGTCGACCGCCCAACAGTTGTTAGACGCTCATCCGGATTCACCGCTACGTGCCGAAGCCATTTATCGGCTGGGAGAATACGCCTATGCCCAAAACGCCTTCGCCGACGCTCAAACTCTGTATGACACGGTCGCCACTCAACATGCCAAATCCAAGTTTGTGCCGTTTGCCCTGTACGGTCGAGGCTGGTCCCAGATCAAGCAGCAAGATTTTGCCGCAGCGGTTGCCACATTTTCGCAGTTGATCGATGCCTACCCCCAGCATCAATTGGCACAACAGGCACTGATGGGACGGGCCACCAGTTTGCGGCGGGATGGCCAGGCAGACGCATCGGTGATGGATGTCAAACTGGCCCTGGCAACGACGGGCCAGAATTTGGCCAGGCCCGACGTTCTCTACGAATTGGGGTTGGGACAAATCCAACAAAAGAACTGGAAAGGGGTGATCCAGACATTCAAGGAATTAATCGAGCTGGTGCCCAGCGGGAACCGTACCGACCAATTTCATTATGAATTGGCCTGGGCATTGCGGTCGGACGCTCAAGGGGACGCTGCGATAGGGGAGTTCCTTAACTTGGCAACCAAGTTCCCGCAGAGTGACCATGCGGCCGAAGCCAATTTCCACGTGGCCCAAAGCGCTTACGACAAACAGGAATTTGATCGGGCAATCCAACATTATTCACGCTGTATCGAGACGGGAGACGATCCGGCTTTGAACGAAAAAGCGAATTACAAACTGGCTTGGTCGCATTACAAGCAAGGGGATTTTAAGAAGTCACACGACTGGTTTGCCAAGCAGACCGATCAATTCAAGGAAGGCCCGTTGTATGCGGATGGACTGTTTATGGTGTCCGAATCACTCTACAAACTGCGCGATCATGACTCGGCTTTTCAGGCGTACCGAGTGGCCAAGCCGATCGTCGATGCGTCCAGTTCTGTCGCCCCGGAAATCCGGCACCTGACCATGCTGCATGGTGGCCAAAGTGCCAACCAGGCAAAGAAATACAGCGAGGCGATTGAGTTCATGAGTCCCATCATCGAGGGCCAGGCGGCAGACGGATTAAAACAGGATGCGTACCTTGAAATTGGAATCGCGCAGGCGGGTCTAAAACAACCCGAGAAAGCGGTCGAGTACTGGGAGTTGGCAGCGGCCAACCTGGGAGAAACGGGTGCCCATGCGCGCTGCATGTTGGGTGATCAGTTATTCACAAACAAGAAATTTGACGAAGCCATTACGCAATTCAAATTGACATTTTACGGTTACGGTGGAACCTCGGCTGCGGCCGAGGTGAAATCCTGGCAGGCCTATGCGGCCTATGAAGCGGCCCGTTGCCGCCTGGTTCAAATGGGAACGGCCACTTCGGCCGAGGCCCAACAAAAATTCAAGAACGAAGCGATCAAGCACTTCAAGTTCCTCGTTGAAAATTATCCAAACGATCGACTAGCAGAACAGGCGTCCAAGGAACTGGCAAAATTACTTGGATCGAAATCGTAGTAGCGTCCATTGGCGGCTGAGGCATCGGTCGTTTGGGAGTAGTGAATGATGAAATATTTTCGGTCACTGATGGGTAGTGGCTTGCTGACATTGTTGATGGTCGGTTGCGTACTTCCTGTGCACCCAGCTGCAGGACAGTCCCCGGTCCAGGACCCGGGTCCTCAGCCCAGCGAGCAATCGGCTGCAGCCGATACGCCGACCGAAAGCGTTACTCAGGTCGCCCCGAAAGGGATCAACTTCTTGACGTTGTTGACCAAAGGTGGCTGGTTCATGATTCCGCTGGCCATCCTGTCGGTGGTCGTGGTCACCATCAGCCTTGAACGTCTTCTTGCGCTGCGTCGTGAACGAATTTTTCCCCAACCATTGATCGACCGGTTGGCCGAAATGAGCATGGAATCGGGAGGGCTGGATCCCCGTAAAGCGTATCAGCTGTGCCAGCAGTATCCTTCCTCGGCCAGTCAGGTTTTGCGCTCGATGCTGATCAAGGTCGGTCGACCGCAGATGGAAATTGAAAATGCCGTGGTTGAGTCGAGCCAGCGCGAAGCGACCCGCCTCAGTCAGCCGGGGTCCTGGCTCAGCCTGGCGGCCGCCATTGCACCATTGATTGGCTTGCTGGGAACCGTCTGGGGAATTACCCAGGCCTTTTACGACACGACCCAGATGGTGGCTGGAGAGAATCGCGCCGAGGTGCTGGCCCAGGGAATTTATACAGCCTTGGTGACGACGCTGTGTGGGCTGATGATTGCAATTCCGGCCGCTATCCTGTCGCACTTTTTCGAAAATCGGGTGTTGTTGTTGATGAATGAGATTGAAGAAATGATTTTCAACTTGTTGCCGCAGGTTGAGCGCTACGAGGGGAAGTTGCGATTCACTTCGGAAACTCCCGGTGCGCAAGTCCAGGAAACGGAATCTCCGGCGGCCCCAGGCCAAGAGAAGCCGGTGGTGCCGCGGCCCGAACGTCGCGGATCAATAACCAAGTAATCGGGAGCGTTGAAATGGCTGTCAAACTGAATCGACCGAGTGCGATTGGTGCGTTGAGCATCACGCCGCTGATCGATGTGGTTTTTCTATTGCTGATTTTTTTCCTGGTTGCGACACGTTTTTCCGAGGAAGAGCGACAACTGGAATTGGACCTGCCCGAAGCGACCGAAGCACTGCCGGCCGCCATTCAGCCGAATGAAATCGTGATCAACATCGATGCCCAGGGCCAATACTATATTGAGGGGCAGTTCCGGCAACTGGAACAGGTCGAACAGATTCTCCGCCGGGCACAAACCAACAACCCTTTGTCACAAACGGTTGTCATCCGGGCCGACAAGGCGGCAGATTGGAATTTTGTACTGACGGCTTTTAACCTGTGCAAAAAAGTAGGGATCCAGGAATACACGGCCACCACTGACGATTGAACGTAATACCATGAAACAAACACGTCGATTCGTAACACGAATTGATCCGCAATTGCGAAGTACATTCGACCAGCAATTCTGGCCCGTACTGATTGCGCTGTTGGTTCTCTCGGGTATCGTTACCGGCGCCATTGTGACACTTCTGCGAGGGCCCTGGATGTGGGGCAGCTTGCTGATCCTGCCGGCCACGGTCGTGATGGCTGTTTTTGTTCTTTACCGGCTGGACAATCATCGCCTCCGCAGGTCGCTGCAATTGGCACTGGTGATCAGCTTGGCGACCCACCTGGTGATTTTGATGCTGGCTTCGGCGACACACGTCTTCAACAACCCGTTTCAAACAGAGCAGCCTCGTGTTGCCCAGCGGCCCCCCAAAACCATCACGATACGCAATCAGACCACCCCGTTTGTCTGGCAGAAATCGCATCAAAAACCAACCCCGGAGAAAGAGGTCGAAGTCGAGCGGGAACAACCGGAAACCAGGGTCGAACAACCGCAGTTGACGCCGGTTGAAAATACGCAACACAACCCCCAACCCCAGGTGGTTCGGCGAGAACAAACCAGTCAGTCCGTTCCGCGACGGGATCAACATATGTCGGAACTGCGTCGCCAAACTCAAAACCAGAAACCGCGATCTTCGACCACCACCGCCACCACTCCGACGGAGGTTTCTCAAAAAAAACCGACCCAGGCGAAGCGGGCAAGCACTTCGGCGTCGAAAGTCGAAGCCCAGCGCAGTGCGACACAGTCGTCTGCCGATCGCGCTGTCCAATTGAACTCACCCCAAACGGAAAACCGGCAGTTGTCACCAGCGGCCCAGCGGCGAACCAAGCCGGTCGTCTCGGCCGAATCGGCGGCTGAAAATCCAACCAAGGCAATGGCCAGACAACAGACGCCCCAACTACCCAAGCTTTCGCAATCCGTAGCGGAAGCTCAACCCGAGGCACAGCCTGTTAAGGCAAGCTCAGCTCAGAACAGGCCGAAACCGGCTGAAATTACCCGTCGCCAAACAGAACCGAATACTCAAACTCAAAAACCGGAAGTTGCGATCCAGCCGTTGAACACACGATCCGTCACGACTTCTGCCAAACGACGCAGTTCGGACGTTCGTCAACCGACGCTTTCCAGCCCCGATTCCAAATTGGCGCAACCGCGCAGGTCGATTGTCAATTCACCGGTCGCCCGGACGTCGGTCAATCTCGAGTCCCCAGCGCCGCCCAAAGCTTCCGCGACAGCAACGCGCGCCCCGGCCGCCCAGGCATTTGCTGTTACAAAATCGACGGCGGGACAAGCCGGGGGTGGTCGCAGTGCCAACCTGGAAAAGGGTGTCGGTAGTTTGACCAGTCCCACTCAAATTGCCTCCAATGCAACGGCCGAGCGCCGGACTGACAGTCGTGCTGACAGTGCCGTTTCCCTCTCTTCGCAGCAAAAGTCGTTCACTGGTCGCCGGGCCGCGAACGAGGTAACCCCCCAGTCAACCGTGCAGGCGACCACCCAGTTCAATGCCAGATTACTTGGCAGTCTCCAGCCCAGTTCAAAAACGATGAGCGCGTCTGCCACGAATGTTGATTCCAGGTCAGCAGCCGAGCGGTCCGAGTCTTCGGCGGAGAAAGGCACATCCAACCTGGAGCTGGGTCCTACTAAAGTCGTGATGGAGGAAGTTGCCGAACGCCGCGGAGGGGGGGGGCAGCCCGAATTGTCAGAGTCGAAATCCCAATTGAGTTCCCCCTCGGGCCGGACGGCTTCCAACATGACACCGACGATCATGGCAGAGGCCAGCGGCAAACCGGAGACGGCCAGCAACCCCCGCTCGGTCCCCATGTCCAGCGACAAGGACCAACCGGATGCAACTGCCAATGCGGTTGCTCGTACGCGACCGGATGAATCGTCGCAACGAGGCTCCTCTACTGAGGAAAAAGAATCGGAAGCGACGCAAAACGCAAACGTGAGCCTGGAATTGACGGGCAGTCGAGCTTCGGCCAACTCGGCCGCCTCCCTGGTGGATCTTGCCAGCGACAAAGACGCTGAGTCGATCAGTGGCGATCGGCCCTCGCGGCAAACTCAATCGCCCGAATTGGCGCGTGAAGTGGATTTTGGTCAGCCGAACTCGAATCGGGGAAGCAGTGCCAATGGAGAGCGGCAACAGGGGGAATCGCGATCGGTCGAAGTCCAACAGCGATCGGCCAATTCAGAGGCCAGCTCTTCAATCACGCGCAGTCACTCCAGTTCATTGATCCAGTCCACCACGGCCCTTTCCGAGCCCGGTTCGGGATCGTCCGGTCGCCGTCAAGCTGAAGATGCTACGATGGGCCAGGATCGTAACGAAGGATCAAGTGATCAATCACGCAGGTCGATAACCGCCAACAAGCCCACTCTTTCAGCCACACCGGCGATGGGCCAGCAATCATCGGCCGACGAGTCAACCGATTCTCGATCGGCAGTCAAACCGAGTACCACGATGGTTGCCCGTGACCAGGGTGATACGGTGACCGAGGGTCCCGGTGCAGCGCTGAACGTCGATGCGCCAGAAGGAGCGGCTGGGCTGGGCGATACGCCCAGTGTTCGTTTGGGGATTCGCAGTCGACCAGCCTCGTCGGACAGCCCCAACATCACCACCCGAACGGAAACGAGGTTCAAGCGACCGGAATTTGGAGGCAGCCCGTCATTGAATCCGGCTGCCGTACTGGCCAAAAATGCTTTTCGTTCCCGATCACCTGGGGCGATCGCCAATTCACCTCCCAGCACCGAGGTTGCCATTCAAAGCGGCCTGGAGTTTCTCGCCCGTCATCAACGCGAAAGGGGTGGTTGGTCGTTAACCGGTTTTGACCAGGACGATCCTTTCAGTGAAAACCAGATCGACAGTGATACGGCCGCGACGGGACTGGCCGTATTGGCGTTCCAGGGTGCCGGCTACAATCACCGCGAGTTCAAGTACGCGGATCAGCTCAAGCGGGCGCTTCAATGGATGATGGATCACCAGCAACCCGACGGTGGGCTGTATGTCGAATCCGACAGTCAATCCAATGCGTCCGCCCGAATGTACAGCCATGCCATTGCCGCCTTGGCGCTGACAGAGGCTTACGGAATGACACAGGACCCGGAACTGGAACAGGCGGCTCAAAAAGCCCTCGATTACATATCCGCCACCCAGGATCAACAGCGGGGCGGTTGGCGTTATTCTGCTGATCCACAGCTTCGTTCCTCTGACACTTCGGTGACCGGCTGGATGATGATGGCGCTCAAGAGCGGTCGCCTGGCCGGGCTCACAGTGCGTCCAGGCACACTGGAAGGTATCGATTCATGGTTACGGGTTGCGGTTGACAGTAACACGGAGTCGCAATTTCGGTATAACCCTTACGCGGTCGATGGCCAAGGCGTTTCCCGTGTCCAAGGTCGGAAAGTCAGTCCATCGATGACGGCCGTCGGACTGTTGATGCGGGTTTATTCTGGTTGGTCCCGGGAGGATGAGCGGTTCCTGGCTGGCGCCGAGTCGCTCCTCAATCAACTTCCCAGCGACGCCAACACCACGTTGCGTGATACGTATTACTGGTACTATGCAACTCAGGTTCTCAAGCATGCGGGCGGGACGTCTTGGGAAACATGGAACCAGGCATTGCACCCGCTGCTGGTGCGGACCCAGGTCAAATCGGGTGAGCTATCCGGCAGTTGGCACCCCTATCGCCCGGTGCCCGATCGGTGGGGATCCCATGGAGGCCGGCTGTATGTGACGACGTTGAACCTGTTGTCACTCGAAGTCCGCTATCGTCTGCTCCCGCTTTACGAAAACACGGTGAACCAGGAAGAAGCGGACACCAACAAGCCGCGTTAAGTACGCGTTGCGATCCACCGGTCAGCCATTGATTCGTTTGCGAATGACTTCGGCGCACTCGTCAATCTTGATTCGTTGTTGCTCCAGCGAGTCGCGATCGCGAATGGTCACGGTCCCGTCCGCCAATGTTTGTCCATCGACCGTAATGCAGTACGGCGTACCCGCTTCGTCCTGCCGCCGATAACGACGCCCCACGGCCCCTTTTTCGTCGTAGAAAACATTAAACTCGCGTTTCAATTCGAGGTAAACTTCTTTTGCCTTTTCGGGCATTCCATCTTTTTTGACGAGTGGGAAGACGGCTGCCTTGATCGGCGCTATGCGGGGATGAAACCGCATCACTGTCCGCGTCTGCATTTTACCCTTGTCGTCGGGTGCTTCATCTTCGGTATACGCTTCACAGAGGAATGCCAGCGCCGCCCGGTCGGCGCCTGCCGAGGGTTCGATCACGTGCGGCGTATATTTTTCGTTGGTCAGGTCATCGCGGTAGCTGAGGTCTTTGCCACTGCCCTTCCATTTCGGTTTCCCGTTTTCATCCATTTGAACTTCGAGTGGACAGGTTTTTTCATCCAGCTTGCCCTCCATGTGGCTCCGCAGATCGAAGTCACCTCGATGGGAAATGCCCTCCAGTTCCCCGTATTCCCCTTCGGCCATGAACGGAAAGGCGTACTCGATATCGGCCGTCCCGACGGAGTAATGTGCCAGCTCCGCGTCGTGATGCTCTCGCATGATCAGGCGGTCCGTTGAAATGCCCAAATCGGTGTACCACGCCATGCGTCGGTCGCGCCAATAACGGTACCAGTCCGCTGATTGGTCGGGATGGCAGAAAAACTCGATCTCCATCTGTTCGAACTCGCGGGAGCGAAACGTAAAATTGCGGGGGGTGATTTCATTGCGAAAACTCTTGCCGATCTGGGCGATTCCCAGCGGCAGTCGGTGCCGCGTGCTATCCAGTACATTCTTGAAGTTGACAAAGATGCCTTGTGCCGTTTCCGGTCGGAGATAGGCGGCCCCTTCCTCGCCCGATAGTGCACCCACAAAAGTCTTGAACATCAAGTTGAACTCGCGCGGTTCGGTCAACGTACCTGTCGTCTTGGCATCCGGGCCGACGACCTGGTCCCTATCTTCTACCTCCGTCAGGCAGACAACCCCTCCGTCCCATTTCAAGTCATCGAGATGCTTGGCCCGTAAGTGAAAGAATTTTAGCGCCCGCTGTTCCATTTTCTGTTGTTCATCATCACCCGCTTCAGCCGTGACAAAGACCCGTTTGTTTTTTGCTTCGACCCAGCGTCCGTTCAGCTGGTCGTGACGGTACCGTTTCTTGGATTCCCGACAATCGACCATGAAGTCATGAAACAGGTCGTAATGCCCGGAACACTTCCACACCTGTGGGTGCATGATGATGGTGCAATCCAGCCCTTCCATGCTGTAAGGGGCTGGCGCGCCGGGCAGGGTGCTCATATCGTCGTGGCGAGCAACCATGTCCTGCCACCAAGCCTCGCGGACGTTTCGCTTCAACTCGACGCCCAGCGGGCCATAATCCCAAAACCCATTCAGCCCACCGTAGATTTCACTGGATTGAAACAGGAAGCCTCGGCGTTTACATAGCGAAACAATCGATTCCATTTGCATGTGTTCTGATCCCAGCTCGAATTGATTTCCAGGAGATGACTATTGAGTAATGCTTATCCAGTCAACTGAATATGAGAGTCTAACGTGATCCATGGTGGGCAGTCTACGCCAGGCAGGCGGCAAAAAAGACTTTGCCGCGGCGAAAAAACAGTATGGCGGGATGATTGATAACGGTAATCGATGCCACCGTGATTTTGCAGCCGACGAAAACATCGAGCGGGAAAACAGCAGTGATGAGATGCCGTTTGCTGGCCGGCTGGGATCGAGGGTCGTTAATCAACCGGTTGGTTTTTCGATGAATCGAATTGTCCATTCGGATAAATTCAATTCGGGAACCTGGTCGATCAGGTCGATTTGAGAACAGAATCGAACGTCCTCGACAAAGTGATCGAAGTGATGCGTCAACAGGTTGCGACCACCTTCCGATTCGGTGAAAAAATCGAACAGGCATTTCGAGGAATGTTCGATTTGATCCGCCGCACAACGCCAATGATCCACCGCCAGGCGGGCCGGGTCGTCCAGCCAGTCGTTCGGTTGCGCAATGCGATCCAGCAGGGCACCGGCGAACAGGGCGTCCTCGGACGTCACCTGGCGATTGGTGCCGGCACAAACGATGGTGACGTTTTCCGCTCCCCGTAGTTGGGCGGCTATGGCGGAGAGATTAAGAAAACTGCCAATCAATACCCGCTTGGCATGACGACAGCTTTCCATGGCGACGGTTCCATTGGTGGTGCAGAGCACGAGCGTTTTGTCCCGCACGACCGATTCTGTGTACTCGAGGGGTGAACTTCCCTGGTCAAACCCGTCAATAATGAAGCCGCCCCGTTCACCTCCCAGCAGGGTTCCGGGTCCCAGCTGCTGCCGATACTGATGGGCGGCTGGAATATTGGGTGCCGGCACAATCGAGCGGGCTCCATGGGTCAGGGCCATGCAGATCGTGCTGGTGGCCCTCAAAATATCGACCACCACGACCGCGTGGTCTTGCAGCGACTCGGGCTCAATCAACGCCGGCAATAGGCCGACTCGTAAATGGGGCATGTTTTGTCCTGATTTGGTACTGATACAGTTATGGCTAAACAAGGGAAGCGGGTTAATGTATCCTGAATGGTTCGGTTCAAAACAGGGTAGCCGGTAATTTACGGGTCGCCTACCTCCCAGCAGACGGCTAAGAAAACAATCGTGGTTGATAAATCAGGCGAGCGCGTTCAGAAGATGTTCGGTGAAATTGCACCGAGCTATGACCGTATGAACCACATCTTGTCGATGAATGTCGATCGCTACTGGCGCCGTCGCACCGTTCGTACGCTCAAGCCCCACACCCGACAGCCGATCCTTGACTGCTGTTCGGGAACGGGCGATTTGGCGTTTGCCTTTGAGTCGGCGACAGGTTTTGAGGTGCCCGTTGTCGCGGCCGACTTTTGCCATGAAATGTTGGCTGTGGGAGAACAGAAACGTTTAAAACGTTCCCGCAGCCAGGTTGCCTTTGTCGAGGCGGACACGCAGGATCTGCCATTTAACGACAACCAGTTCCAGATTGTCTCGGCCGCATTTGGTTTAAGGAATGTGGCTGACACGGATTTGGGATTGCGCGAAATGACCCGAGTCTGTTGTGGTGGCGGCCAGGTTGCCATCCTTGAATTCTCAACCCCGCGGATGCAACCGATTAAAGGACTTTATTCCTGGTATTTCAAAAACGTCCTGCCGAAAGTGGGCCAGGCACTGGCTCGTAACTCTTCGAGTGCCTACAACTACTTGCCAGAAAGTGTTGGAGAGTTTCCGGCATATGAAAAATTGGTAGAACGCATGTTGGCCGCCGGGTTGTCGACCGCGCGGTTTATCCCGTTGACATTTGGAATCGCAACTTTGTACGTAGGTGTCAAATGAAACATCCGATCGTTGTAGCGATAACCGGCGCCAGTGGTGTGCTCTACGGTCGCCGGCTGTTGCAAGTCTTGTTGGATGGCGGCGAGACGGTTCACCTGACAATCAGCGAATCGGGTCAACAGGTGCTGGCGCATGAAACTGGGACGCGGGTGGACCTGGACCATTTTGAATTGGACCAACTGCTCCCGCAGCAGGCGGTCGAGCCGGGCCAGCTGGTGTATCATCATGTTCGCGATTTCATGGCACCGATTGCCAGTGGATCCCACCGGACCCGGGCGATGGTGGTTTGTCCTTGTAGCGGGAGCACGTTAAGCGGGATCGCGACGGCCAGCAGCGGCAACCTGATTCAACGCGCGGCCGACGTTCACTTGAAGGAGTCGCGACCGTTGATATTGGTTCCTCGGGAAACACCGCTGTCGCTGATTCAGTTGCAGAACATGGAGACCGTTTGTCGCGCCGGTGCGACCATTCTGCCTGCCTCTCCCGGTTTTTATCATGGTTATCAACAAGTCAGTGACCTGGTTGATTTTGTGGTGGCCCGGATTCTGGACATCCTGCAGGTGGAACATGAATTGACGCGGCGATGGGGTGACGAGGGTCGAGGCCAAGATCAATGATCAGGCGGGTTCGGCAAGAGCATGGAGCGCCGCATGCTGCAAATGGATCTGCGGGACATG